>JBEKTG010000550.1:0-3584 GCA_049516275.1 Candidatus Acidiferrales bacterium | reverse complement strand
GTCGGGAAGATGCGCGCGGGGGATTCGGTGAATCTGGAGTGCGACATCCTGGCGAAATACGTGGAGAGCTTGCTTGGCGGGCGCGCTACGCG
This sequence comes from Candidatus Acidiferrales bacterium, assembly GCA_049516275.1. Lineage (GTDB taxonomy): Bacteria > Acidobacteriota > Terriglobia > Acidiferrales > UBA7541 > Palsa-295. Next base: position 3,492 of record JBEKTG010000550.1, on the reverse strand, counting down.
GCCGGCTTCGCGGCTCACGGTGAGTCAATTAATCGAACAGGGTTTTTAGCAGACAGCAACCTGCAGCTTCTGTCGTAGCACCCGCCACGCTCAGTTCTTATCACCGAAGAAAACTTCAAAGCGAAGTGAGTTGGAGGTGAGTGGCTTCTCGGGCTTTAGCGCGGGCACCACGATAATAAAGAATCAGGCCCAATAGCACCGAGACGATCGTGCATCCCAGCAGCTTGATTTCGAACAGCCACTTGCTCGCGGACTCGCCGGGGGGTATCAGCGACAGCGCGATCCCACCTAGCGTGACCAGGAATCCGAGTGAGGCTGCCAGCCACACTCCTGCTTTTCCGCCGGGAATCAAAATGGCGTTCGGGTGCGCGTCGCGATCCTTGCGATAGGCGAGCTTGATCGCCGAGGAGTACATGTAGAGGAGCGAAAGAAAATAGATGATGGTGGTCGCGTCTACAAGGATTTGGTAGGCGCTGTTGGCGGTCTCGTTGATCTGGATCAGGAGCAGGACGACCGAGGAGACGCCCGCCTGCACTAGAATGGAAACGTAGGGCGTCTTCCAGCGCGGGTGAAGCCTGCCGAAGATGGGTGGTAGGTAGCGATCGATGCCGACAACGAACGGAAGCCGACCGGTGGCGGCAACGGTGGTCCCCACCCCGCCCGCGTTTCCTACCGACACGAGCAGAGCCGCCAGAATTCCCGCCGCTCCAATTCGAATGATCGTGGAACCGGACGTGATTGCCTGAAAGACGCCGCTCTTGGGATCCACCTGCGCGGCCGGAGCCAAAGATCGCCCGCGGAAGGGTGCGGCGCGGGTCCTTGATTTCTTCGCTCATCATGGAGGCCATTTCGAGTCCGGTGAAGGCGAAGGCGAGCTGCGGCCAGAAGTTGACCGTGTCCCAATCCCAGTGCGGGACCAGGCTGGGCAACGTGAAGTGCGTCACCGATCCATGGCGAAGCCACACGACGAACGCGACCGCCAGAAGAATCAGCAGAGGAAGATACGTGCCGACGCCCCCCGCGTTCTGCAGCCACTTGCCGATGTTCAGCCCCACAATGTTGAGAATGACTGCTACTCCCAGCAGAAAGAAAGATCCCGCGAGCAGGTACGTGCGATTCTGCGCTAGCTCCGCTCCGCGCGGCCCGATCACGTAGGCGCTCATCGACGTGCTGGCCAGCAGCAGCGCGGGAAAATAAAAAACGCTGTAGATCCAATACGTCCAGCCGGCGAGGAAACCGTGGAAATCGCCGAAGGCGTCTTTCGACCAGGCGTAGAGCCCGCCCTCCTCCGGGAAGCGAGAGGATAACTCGACGACGACCAGCGCGGTGGGCACGAAAAATCCCAGCGCCGCCAGGATCCAGAGCGTGATGGAGGATGCGCCGTTATGCGCGGCGGCCGCGATCCAGCGGGGACCCAGCACCGCGGCGATGTTGAACAGCAGCACGTCCCAGAAGCCCATGACGCGAGGAAGCTGCTGCTTTGGATCGGACGGCGGATGCTCCGTCACGCGGTCATGTCCAGCGCAGGGATGAGTTCGTCTTCCAGAAGGAAATTGCGAAGGAAGGGATCCTGCGAGCGCTCCAGTTCCGCCCAGGTGCCGAAGAATGCCACGCGGCCTTCCTGCAGGAAAATGACGCGATCGGCGAGCTTCTTGGCCAAGTGAGTGTCGTGCGTGACCACGACGGACGTCTTGTGAAACGTCGTCTTCAATTTCAGGATCAGGTTGCTCACGTGGGCCGCCATCAACGGATCGACCATGGTGGTGGGCTCGTCGTAAAGGATGGCCTCGGGCTCTTCGGCGAGGGCGCGGGCAATCGCGACGGCGCGCTTGGTGCCGGTGCTCAGGTCCGAGGGCAGGCGGTCGGCAAACTGCTGGACCTCGAGCATTTCGAGAAGTTCGGCGACGCGCTCACCAATCTTTTCTTCGGTCTTGAAGTCCTCGCGGCCGGCGAGCGGGAAAGCCACATTTTCGGCGACGGTAAGCGAGTCGAACAGCGCGCCGGACTGCCGGTGACGTCTTCGCCCGCGACGAGGATGCGGCCTTCGTCCGGGTGAAGAAATCCGAGCAGCAGCTTCAGCGATACCGATTTCCCGACGCCGCTGCGGCCCATGATTACGGCGGTCTCGCCCTGCTCGACGAAGAAATTTACGCTGTGCAGGACAGCCTTGTCGTCGAAGGATTTCGATACGTCGTGGAATTCGAAGTAGTGGTTCGCCATTTCGACGCGACCTTCGGACGTCGCTTCCCGAAGTCGTTTTCCAATGATACGAGAAATACCGGCCGCGGCACCGATTTAAGTGAAGTTGGTGCCGGGTCTCACGCAAAGAGAAGAGGGATTCTTCGTCGCTTCGCTCCTCAGAATGACAGCTAAAAGGCTAAGGCCGGTGAAGCTTAAGATGGATCGACTCCATCACAAATATAGCTGGATCGTCAAAATGCGAGGTTTTTACTGAGGGCTTAAAATATCCACATATGAATGTAAATAATAGACTTACTCATATTTTTGCTGCAAAGGTGAGTATGTCTTTATCAAACTTTTAACTTGACACTCCAACGGGCTTTGCTATATTAGCACTCGCTTGAGAGGAGTGCTAAGAGCGCTCGCCTGTTCAAGCAATCTGAGCATCCCATCGGAGGAACTGCAAAAATGGCTGTCAACATCACACCGCTACACGACCGCGTGTTGGTGAAGCGGACCGAAGAGAAAGAGACCGTGAAGGGCGGCATCATCATCCCCGACTCGGCCAAAGAGAAACCGCAAGAGGGCGAAGTGGTCGCCGTGGGCAATGGACGGCGCGAGAAGGGCGAGTTGATCCCCCTCGACGTGAAGGCCGGGGACCGCATCCTGTTCGGCAAATACAGCGGCAACGACATCAAGATCGATGACGAGGAATATCTCATCCTGAAGGAAGACGAGATCCTCGCGAAGATCGGCACCTCCGTCAAAGCAGCCGGCGGCAAAAAGTAACTTCCGGGGGGCGTAAGGCCCTCCGGCAAACCAATCTGAAAAACTTCCAGGAGGAAGAATAGACATGGCAAAGCAAATCGTAACTGGCGAGAATTCCCGCCAGGCGATCCTACGCGGCGTCAACGTGCTGGCCGACGCCGTAAAGATCACGCTGGGCCCCAAGGGCCGTAATGCGGTGATTGAGAAGAAGTTCGGCGCGCCGATCATCACCAAGGACGGCGTGACTGTGGCAAAAGAAATCGAGCTGCAGGATCCGCTCGAAAACATGGGCGCACAGATGGTGCGTGAAGTCGCGTCGAAGACCTCGGATGTAGCGGGTGACGGCACGACCACCGCAACCGTGCTGGCGCAAGCCATCTTCCGCGAAGGCGTGAAGACGGTGGCCGCCGGCGCAAGCCCCACGGCTCTCAAGCGCGGCATCGAACGCGCGGTGGAAGTGGCCGTCGAGGAAGTGAAGAAGTTCCACAAGGACGTGAAGGGCGAAATGATCGCGCAGGTGGGCACGATCAGCGCGAACAACGA
>JBEKTG010000549.1:0-3186 GCA_049516275.1 Candidatus Acidiferrales bacterium | reverse complement strand
CGTGGCGCAAATTTTCGACCCCATGATATGATTCGGAATGGCACACCCAGCTCCCGGCCATCTTCCCGTCGCTCCGCCTCTGGCTAAAACCGAAAGTATTGCGCCTGAAGCGGAAATTGTCCGCTACATCGATCTCAAGCTGGCCGCTCTCGGCCATGCTACAGCCCGCTATACCGACTCCGATTTTCTCGAGATAGCGCGCCCGCTGCTGCGCAACTATCACCAGAAGGACCTGATGCTCGGGAATCTGCTGTGTCCCGCGGACCGGCGCATTCAGGCGTTCCTCGACGACTATTTGAAAGACGTTTGCCCGAATGGCGCGGCGCCGATTCCCGGCAACACCTTTCTGCTGGACCGGCCGGGCCTGGCGCGCGTGCTGTCTCTGCCGCTCAGCGGGGACACTTTCTCTTCGCCGTATCTGCGCTCCTACCGGCTGCCGCAGGGAATCCTGCACAATCCGAAGAGCGACCGCCGCACCACGCAGGGAATTTTTCATATCGTGGAAGGAGGACTTGCGGTTCCGGCGGATAAACTCGCCGTACCCAAGAAAACTTTCGCTGCATTGCTGGCCGCCGCACTGAATCCGCCGGCCGATTTGATGACGCTTCCCTTTTCCGGCGACCGCGAGGCAGCGGTGCGCCTGTTTGTCTCGCTGCTGCTGCGGCCGATCGTGTGCCCGGCCACGGAACGCGATCCGCAGAAGTCGATGGAAATTCGCTTCTTCGTGCCGGGAAGCCTGGTGAGCAATCTCGATTTCGTAGAAGGTATCTTCGGCAATGCCGGCGATCCGTATCTGCCCGAGAACGACGCCGCCCTCGACGTAATGCACTGGACCGGGCACACCGGCTGCGTCATCGTGGCGCCCCATCTCGCGGGAATCAAGAAGAAGGATGTCGGGCTGCCGCACGAGAAAGACGCCACCGAGCGCCAGCGCCGCGACGGAATGTTCTGGCGCGATCCCGAGGAGCCGTACAACGGCGGAGGCTCGTTCAAAGTCGCGTGCCGGGACAAGCGCGGCGTGACGGTGACGATCATTGCCGACAACTATTACGGCTACTGCAAAAAAGAAGTGAAGACGCAGATCAGCTACGCCGCGAACCTCTACGGGCTCTGCGAAGAGGAGCATGCCGGCGGCGCCATCGCGTTCGAGCTACGCCGCGAACCTCTACGGGCTCTGCGAAGAGGAGCATGCCGGCGGCGCCATCGCGTTCGCCACCTACGTGCTGGGGCAGGATTTTCGCGCCGCCAACGCGGTGAGCCTGAAAAAAGCCAGTTTCCGCGAAGCGATGCACCTGCTGGGATCGCTCGCGGAGCGAAAGCCCGAAGGCTATGCCGTCGACCGTCGCTACCCAGACATTTTGTACGTCCCGGAGAATTCCGAGTTCAGCGTGCGCCGGGGAACGGTGCAATGGAAGCAGGAGGGAGCGAGCGGACAGCTTTCGCTGCGCGCCGATACTACCTACGTGCTCCCCAACGGCTTCCGCCTGCGTATGGAAAAGCAATCGGGCGGCTCGGCTTGGAGGTTGGTCGGCGCGCGCCCTCGCGGAACTCTGTGCCACAAGCCCTGCACCGTCTCCGGCGGCGGAAAATCCGAAATTTCTAAGTCGATCGCCAATGTGATCCTCGGGCGATTTTCACCACGACGTCGAGCAGGTGGCCGAAATATTGAAGAAAGACTTCTCAGCCATTTACAAAAACCGCCCTCGCGACCGGCGCGCGCAGCGCTCGCTGCTGAGCCCCGAGCGTACGATGGGCTCGGTGATCCAGCTTTTTACGCCGTCCCCCGAATACACCGACGAGCACAACGCATGGATTGGCACAATGCCGTACACGATCCGCGAGCTTCTGTTCACCGTAAAGCGCTACTACCGCCCCGAATGGGGCGAGAACTGGCGCGAACATTTTGCCGTGGACCTGGTGAACGGCATGCCCGGCCACGAGCTGAAGTTCGATAATCACAAGCTCGTGAATTATTACCTGCGCGTCGGCTACGACCGCGACGGTTCCTGGCGCATTTACAAGCTGCGGCCCGACTTTCATCCCGCCGATAAGGTGCAGGTGGAGGACGACATCACCGCCTCGGTGGTGCTGCCGCGCGAGAGCCTCAGCGGCCTCGATCCCGAATTCGACGAGCCCAGCGTGAAGCTACTGGTGAATTGCGAGACGCTGCTCTTCCAGCGGCCCGACGACGCGATCCATCGCGGCGCGGACAAACAGGCCGAGTTGGACATCGCCAGCCCCGGAACGTTCCTTTCCAACTACGAGCCATTCACCGTGGAGCAGGCTGCAAAAATCGCCGGACACGTCGCCGAATTCGATAGGTTCACCAGCCCCATGAAGAAGCTGCTCGGCAGCTTCGTCGCGAAAATGCCCACGGCGTACGTGGTGTCCTCCGCGCATCCGCGGCTGGTGGACGGAAAGCATTCCAAGAACCCGCGCTACCTGCAAAAGCGGCCCGACCTCGAGAATCCGCGCGAAACGTATCTCGCGGAAATTGCCGCGCGGCTGGAGCGTGAAATTCCCGAAGGCAAGCCCGTGCACTTCCCCGTGAATGCCGTGCTCGCCGGTCGGCGGAACAGCCCGCCCGATCCGGAAATCGGGCTGCCGCCGCTGGCCGTTTACAATCCCATCCACTATCAGGAACTGCCCGAGCTGTTCATGGACCTGATCTGCAGCCTGACAGGCAAGTCGCCCGCGACCACTGGATTCGGCAGTGAAGGCGCCCTGACGAAGGCGCCGTTCAACGCGGTGCTCCCCGTGATCGATGTGAACAACGCGCTGGTGTCGGCGATCCTGACGGGCAATTCCGGTTTCACCACGGCCGCCGGATACATCGGCCCGAACTACCGCGTGGATCACGACAACAGCATCCTGGTGCCGGAACTTTGGTGCCGCATGCGAGTCGTGGAGCGCGAGCCGCGGTTCCTCATCGACAACGGCTATCTGGAAAAGCTGGACGATTTCGAATTCGAAGGCAGGCAGGTGCTGGCCAGCCGCCTCGGTTATCGCATCACGGCTTCGTTCGTCGACCGTTTCCTCGGCCGCATCTTCGAATTGCCGGGCAGCGTCTTCCCGCTCGAGATGCTGCGTCCGGAGAAACAAAACCTCGCGGATTTTGCCGAGGGCGTGAATGCCATTGTGGATGCGCAGCGCACAGTCGCGCGCGACTACTTCGAAGACGGCAGT
>JBEKTG010000548.1:0-2971 GCA_049516275.1 Candidatus Acidiferrales bacterium | reverse complement strand
CGCACACATATGCGTCTTACAACAGGTACAACAACAGGCGGTTAGGGGCGTAAGTTCCATGTTTTGCGTAAGCCCTAATCTATCGTGAGTGCGGCGGGCTGTCAATTTAGATTCGCGGAGGGGGGAAAGGATTCGGAGGCCCTTTGAAAGCTGCAAGGCGGGAAAGGCGAAGGAGATGACAGCTACGACGGACAAGAGGGATCTTCGCTGCGCTCAAGGATGACTACTTAAAGGCAACGGCAACCGCAACCGGCGGGTGCGGCGGTGGCACGGGAGATTCGCGTTGGTTTGGAGGCGGGAATTGATTTAGACTGCCGAGGCTCTTCTCTGGCGGAGGAATTTTTATGGCTACTACAGCGCCGCACGCAGTTACTCCTGAACGGTTCTTTAATGCTGTTAATGCTTATCAGCAGACGGCGGCGGTGAAGGCTGCTGTTGAGCTGGAAATTTTCACCGCTATTGCGGAAGGGAACACGACCGCGGCGGCTATTGCGAAACGCTGTGGGGCTGCTGAGCGCGGGGTACGCATCCTTTGCGACTTCCTTACGATCCTTGGTTTTCTGGCTAAGGATGGGGCGAAATATGCGCTGGCTCCGGACTCGGCTTTGTTTCTGGACAAGCGGTCGCAGGCCTATGTCGGGGGCGCGATTGAGTTTTTGCTGACCCCTCACATATTGGAAGGCCACGAGCGGTTGACGGAGGCGGTGCGACGGGGCGGCACCGCTATGGGGCAGGGGACGCTTGAGCCGGAAAATCCCGACTGGGTGAAGTTTGCGAAGGCGATGATGCCGCTCATGCATATGCCTGCCCAGTTGATGGCTGCCGAGCTTCGCAAGGGGGGCGAGGCGCACAAAGTGCTCGATATCGCCGCGGGGCATGGAATTTTCGGCATTGCCGTGGGCAAGCAGAATCCTGGCGCGCAGATCTACGGAGCGGACTGGAAAAATGTGCTGGAGGTGGCGAGCAAGAACGCGCAGGCGATGGGCGTAGGCGAGCGCTATCATCTGATTCCCGGGAGTGCGTTCGAAAGCGATTTTGGCGGGGGTTACGACGTGGTGCTGGTTCCGAATTTTCTGCATCACTTTGACGCGTCCACCTGCACGAGTTTTATGCGCAAGGTACATGGCGCGCTTACACCTGGCGGACGGGCGGCGATTGTGGAGTTTGTGCCGAATGCGGATCGGGTTACGCCGCCGAGTGCGGCGGCGTTCAGCATGATGATGCTGAGCAGCACGCCGTCGGGCGATGCTTACACGTTTGCGGAGATCGAGAGTATTTCGAGAAACGCGGGCTTCGCGCGCGTGGAGCTTTCGCCGGCGGAGATTGGATTTCAGAGCCTGGTGATTGCGTACCGGTAGGTAGGGCGCTAGCGAGGGTGTAAAAGGCTAGGCTCTACGGATGGGCTTGGTCATCAGATCTACGAAGAGATTCGTGAAGCGATTGCGGTCGACTTCTTGCAGGACATTCACCAGACCGGCGGAGGGCGGCTTGCCCGCGTTAGGGACCTCCTGCCAATTTTTGTGCCAGAACATTGCATCGCCGTAGCGGGGGCCGGGTGTGCAGCAAATGTCCACGTACATCTGCTCGGATTTTGTGAAGACGGCGGGATCAATCACCTGGGCGGCGATCATTTCATCCGCCATGCGGAAAAGGCGCGTGCCGGGATCGCGCGTGAGCGGCTCGACTGCGTATCGCTGGAAAAGATCGGCGATGGGAGGCTGGGCGCGGGCGACGATTTCCTCGATCATGGTGCGGCCGGGCGCTAGGTCGTCGCCTTCGTGAATTTCTTCGGCCAGGTCTACTGTGACGATGCTGAATTTCGGCCACGTAGCGCGCAACACCTTGCGGGCGGCTTCGGGATCGAAACAAATGTTGAAGGTGTTGGTGAACGTGTGGAAGCCGGTGCCCATGATCACGACTTCCGGGACTAGAGGCACGATGTCGGGCGCGAGAGCAATGGCGAGCGCCAGGTTCGTCAGCGGACCGCCGGCGTAGATTGTGACCTGGCCCGGATTTTCGCGCACTGTTTTGATGATGAAGCGCGCGGCGTGGTCCTGCTGGGCTTTTATATTCGAGGGATCCGCGAAGCGATCGTAGGGCGGCGGAAGGGGCTGGACATCATCCGGGCCGCCGTTGGTACGGTTGAAGGCGCCCATCCACGGATCGAGGCGGTGACCTCCGTAGAGCTGCGAGCGAAGCAGCCATTCTTCTTTGGTGTTGAGCATGGGGAACTCGGCGCCGGGATAGACGGGGATTTCGGTGCGTCCCATCATTTCGAGTAAGCGGAGGGTGAAGGCCATTTCCTGCTTCATCCATGCGTCGCCGGTGACCAGGGTGATGCCGAGGATGTCGATGTTGTCGGCTTGCAGCATCATTAGCGTTCCCAGAATGTCGGTGCCCAAGGGGCCGGAAAGGTCCTGGTCGTAAATGACCTTGCGCTTTCCGCTGCCTTGAGGCGGCGTGACCGGCACATTCGGTATCGCTGCGGCCACCGCGCCGGTCTCGGTCGCGTCGAGCGGAATCTGCGATGAGGCGATTGCGCCTCCAACTGTTCTGATGAAGTCCCGGCGTGTGGTGGTCATCGTGAGTCTTTCTCCTCTGCGAATTGGCTCGGCTGCGAATGGGCTCTGCTAGGAATTGGCTCCGCTACGAATTGGTTCTGTTGATGGGGCGCGTCATCAAGTCTACGAAGAGTTCGCGGAAGCGTTTTTTGTCGATCGCCTTGAGCACCTCGACGCGGCCGGCTTTAATGGAGGGATTGTTCTGCCCTGCGAGCGGCGTTCCTTTGTTGGCGTCGCGCCAATTGGCGTCCCAGAAGAGGGTGTCGCCGTAGTGGCCGTCGTTGTGCGTGACGATATCGATATACATTTCGTCGAAGCCGCCAAAGATGGAGGGATCGATGGCGTGCGCGGCCATCATTTCGTCGGGCATGCGGAACGATTGCCTTTGCGGGTTGTCGCGCTGCGGCTTC
>JBEKTG010000547.1:0-3109 GCA_049516275.1 Candidatus Acidiferrales bacterium | reverse complement strand
TTCCATGAATCTTGGCTTGCCAAGCTTCCGCCAACTCGTAGACCACATCGGGGAGGATTTGGGATTTGACTCCGACATCTTCCACACCTTTGGTGACTACCAGAGCCTTGCTGAGTTTTATGTATTGGAAAAGAGAATCGGGCCACTCCGAAGTTGGATGGATCGCTCGTGGCACCCGGCCTCGATTGAAATAAAAAAGTCCGAAGTGCATCGTTTGATCGTGGAACTAGATTTTCCGATCGTCTACACAACCAACTACGACCGCTGGCTTGAACGCGCATATGACGCGTATGGAAAGCCCATTCACAAGATCGCGAGCGTAGGTGATCTGGTTAAGACGAAGCCAGGGGCTTCGACCGAAATAATAAAATTTCACGGCGACTTTGACGATGATGCTTCGATCGTCCTAACCGAATCCACCTACTTTGAGCGGATGAGTTTTGAAACCCCGCTAGACATAAGACTGCGCTCCGATAGCCTGGCACGTCCTCTCCTATTCGTGGGTTATAGCCTCTCGGATCCTAATATGCGTTACCTGTTGTACAAGCTCCAGCAGTTATGGTCGCTTTCACCCTCGCCTGATACGAGGCCAAAATCATACATTCTGATGACCCGCCCGAACCCCGTGCAGGAGGCTGTCCTGCGGCGGCGCGGCGTAGAGGCCGTCCTGTGGACAGGCACTGATCCACGCGAGGCTCTGTCTGGGTTCTTGCAACAGCTGTCGGACGAAGTGTCTGTCGTTTAACAGTTGAGGAAAAACTGATCTGCAAAGCAGGGGCAAAAACCTTCCGAAATCGTCTGACATCTGCTGCCGGAACGAATCTAGTTGATCGAATCTTAGATTTCCAGGTCGCCCACATACGAGAGCGTTTGTGGGCCCAGCTCTAGAGGGAGCAGCAGTAAATTCGGGCGGGAGACTTCTTAATTCGGGCGGCGGAAGGGAATTGGCTCGGCACTCTTCTGCTTCGGGCCATACTGCTTCAGTCGGGCGCGTGCCTGATCCGCCCACGGCCCGGTCGGCGCATAGCGCAGGTAAAGCGCCCATTGTTCGCGCGCCAGGCGCCGCTCGTTCTTTCTTTCGTACGCCAGCGCGAGGTTGAAGTGAACGTCCGCATGCGCCGGCATGGCCTTGGCCGCGCGGCGAAGGTGGCGGATCGCATCCTCAAATTCACCTTGTTCTTCGAGCACGCAGCCCAGGTTATACCGCGAAATGCCGTTGAGCGGATCGAGCTGCACAGCCGCGAAAAACGCCTCCCGCGCCTCGTCGATTCGCCCCATCTGGTAGAGCGCCACACCCTTGTTGATGTGCGCGTCGATCCAATCCGGCGCGAGCTCCAGCGCCCGCTCGTAGTTCTCCACGGCCAGCGGCAGCGATTCCGGCTTTGCCTCGCAATTCATCGCCGCCTCAAAAAGCTGCTCCGGCGTCGGCCCGGTCATCGGACGCAGTTTCAACGCCTGCGTCCCGCCATCGTCGAAAAGAAATGCCCATTGCTGCCTCATGGGATTAAAGGGACGCGTCTCACCCGGCGGAATTACCAGCACATCGCGGCCTTGCTCAAGGAATCGAAGCTCCTGCAGGGGCAGTGGGTACCCGCCGCGAAATTGTTGCTCGATCATGCGAACCGCGCGCCGCACCCGCAGCGCGGGAATGTGATTTTCCGTAAGCCGCTTGATGCTCCGCAGCGCCACCAGGTCGCCAAAACTATAAAGCGCCACCAGGTCGCCAAAACTATAAAAGCGCTCGCCCCAGCGCGCCTGTGGACGCACCAGTTGCAGCCTTTCCCAGTAGCGAAGGCGCCGCGCATCCAGCCCCAGGATGCGGCCCACCTCTCGCCGCGTATACCTCTGTGTCAAAGCCTGTCTACCCCCACCCAAACACAAGAATTCGCCGTTACGCACAACATTATGCACTGACTGTCAATCGTGCGGTACGTGAGTTTCGCGTAAGGCTTTCCAAACCTGTGGATATCTACCCTCCACCCTCCACCGCGAACCGTGCCCAAACGCCGATAACCAGAAGATGACACGCGGTTGCGCCCCGCCCCCGCCTTGCTAGACTTTTTACAGGCTCCATGGCCCTTAACCAAGAATCAGTCCGCTCGCTCGAAGGCACGGAACGCCTCTACCTGGAGCGCCAGGTCACCCTGGGGCGCGTGATCCTGGTCGCCTTGTCCCTGGTGACGCTGCTCGAAACCTCGGGCGAATCGGTCCGCACGGCGTCGGTAGCTTTTCTCGCGGTTTACTTGCTCGTAGCCCTGGGAGCCGCCCTAGCGGAGCGCTTCTCAAGCGAGAGCCGCTTCCGCATCCCCATCGTCGTCGACTTTGTGGCACTCGCCGCGTTTCTCTATCTAACGCCCTCGGTCTCAGCCTTCTGGTTTCTGTTCCTTTTCGCGGTTTTCGCCCAGGCCAACCGCGGCAACACCCGCGCCATGCTCGCGCTGGTCTTCACGGCCACCGCCGGGATCATCTTCCGAGTCGTGTTAGCCGACCCGTTTCGCTGGCAAAGCGTCTGGCATTGGCTGGCGGTTGGCCTCGGCACCATTGTCTCCGGGCTCGGCATGGGGTTTCTCGGCGCGCGCGAACGCGACCACTTGAAGCGCCAGCAACTCCTCGAAAAAATCACAAGCCAGCTGCAATTTGACCGCGGCCTAACCGAATCCGTCCGCCAGGCCCTCGGCGAGCTCACCACCGCCTTCGAATGCGAACAAGCCTGCCTGGCCGTCCGCGACGACGAAATCGAGCGCCTCTTCGTCTGGAGAGTTTCCAGAAAGGACACCGAGCCCCGCGGTCCCGAGGTCCTCTCGCTCTCGCGCTGCGACACCTTCCTGATCGACGCCCTCGAAGTCTCCCTCGGCTGGACCTTCAATGACAGCGGCGGAGAAGGTTTCGGCTGGGACCGCCGCACCGGCCGGCGTTTTCGCACCGTTCCCCCGCCCCCGGACTCCACCCGCGACGAATTCGCCGCCATATCTCTAATCGCCGCGACGCTCGATAGCGGCGGCCGCCCCTCCGGCAGGATTCTCCTGTTGAATCCCTACGGTCCCTCCGGGGCATCCGAGCCGCGCCGGAGCTTTTCCGCAGCCGATCTCCGCTGGCTGGAGCAGATCGT
>JBEKTG010000546.1:0-2571 GCA_049516275.1 Candidatus Acidiferrales bacterium | reverse complement strand
CTAGTGCGCCAGCTTTACCCCGACACCTGGGAAACGCTCGTCCGCCCCGGCCGGAAGGTTCCCACGGGCGAACGCATCATCTTCGGTGATGGAGAACTGGAAGGGCAGGTCGAGGGTCGCGGGGAGTATGGCGTTCGCATCATCCGCTTCACATCACGAGTCGGCTTTCACGAAGCTCTCGATCGCCTGGGGCATATCCCCCTTCCGCCCTACATTAAGCGCGAGGACGAACCTGCGGACCGCGAACGCTATCAGACGGTTTTTGCGAAGCGCGGCGCCGCGGTGGCCGCCCCGACGGCGGGCCTGCACTTCACTCCCGGCATTCTCGATGAACTGACCACGCGCGGCATCGAAATTGTCGAGATCACTCTGGAGGTGGGCTTGGGAACTTTCGAACCTGTCCGGGCGGAGCACCTCGAGGATCACAAAATCCACGCCGAAACCTACGAGATCCCGTTCTCCACGGCTGCCGCGATTGCCGGAGCCGTGCGGGAAAAGCGCCCCGTGCTCGCTATCGGAACCACCGTGGTGCGGGCACTGGAAGATGCTGCGGAGAAAGGCGCGGGCGAAGTGAACGCCGGCAAGGCGGAAGCGAATATTTTCTTGTACCCGGGAAAATCTTTCCGCATCGTCGATCAGCTGCTAACGAACTTCCACCTTCCGGAATCGAGCCTTCTCGCGATGGTCGCGGCCTTTGCGGGCCGCGAAAATATCTTGAGTGCGTATGAGCACGCCGTGAACGGGGCATACCGTTTCTACAGTTACGGATACCGTTTCTACAGTTACGGCGACTGCATGTTCATTCGTTGAATGCTTGAGAACCGGGGACGGCGAGGGTAGGGCGCGAAAAAGCTATTCGTCTTCCGTGCTGCCCGCCACTTTCAAGACGGCGAGGAAAGCTTCTTGCGGGATATCGACCTTCCCCACGCGCTTCATGCGCTTCTTGCCTTCTTTTTGCTTCTCGAGGAGCTTCCGTTTGCGGGAAATATCGCCGCCGTAGCACTTCGCGATCACGTTCTTGCGAATGGCGCTGATCGTTTCGCGCGCGATCACGCGGCTCCCGATGGTCGCCTGCAGAGGAACCTCGAACATTTGCCGGGGGATCAGCTTGCGAAGGCGCGATACCAGATCGCGGCCGCGTTCGTAGGACTGCTCCCGGTGGCAGACCACCGTCAGCGCGTCCACCGGCTCCCCTCCCACCAGCACATCGAGTTTCACAAGGTCCGATTCGCGGTAGCCGGACAGGTGATAGTCGAGTGACGCATAGCCGCGCGAAACGCTCTTGAGCCGATCGTAGAAATCCAGCACGATTTCGTTCAGCGGCATCTCGTAGGTGAGCATCACCCGCGTGGGCGAGAGATATTCGAAATTCTTCTGCACCCCGCGTTTTTCCTCGCACAGCTTCAGCACACCGCCCAGGGATTCCTCCGAAGTGATGATCATCGCCGTCAGGATCGGCTCTTCGATCTTCTGAATCGAAGTGGGCGGCGGAAATTTCGTGGGGTTGTCCACCTGCAGCACTTCTCCCGCCGTGGTGGTGATGCGGAATTCCACGCTCGGCGCGGTGGTGATCAGGTCGATGTTGAACTCGCGTTCCAGGCGCTCCTGAACAATTTCCATGTGCAGCAGTCCGAGGAATCCGCACCGGAAGCCGAAGCCGAGCGCCACCGAAGTCTCCGGCTCGTAGAAAAATGCCGCATCGTTTAATTGCAGCTTACCGAGGGCGTCGCGCAGGAGTTCGTAATCGGTCGCGTTCACGGGATAGAGCCCGGCGAAGACCATCGGTTTGATGGCCTCAAAACCTGCGAGCGCCGGTGCGGGCTGGTCGGCCGCGATCACCGTATCGCCCACCCGGGCGTCGGCCACGCGCTTGATGTTGGCGATGATGAAGCCCACGTCTCCCGCGGCCAGCTCGTCCAGCACGATGGGTTTGGGAGTGAGCACGCCGAGATTTTCGACCTCATACACTTCTTCCGAGGCGCACAAGCGGATCTTCATCCGCGGCGTGATGCGCCCTTCCATCACGCGCACCAGCACCACGGCTCCGCGGAACGAATCGAACCAGGAATCGAAAATCAGCGCCTGCAGCGGCGCGTCCGCCGATCCTTTCGGCGGAGGAATGCGGTGCACGATCGCTTCGAGCACGTCCGCCACGCCCAGCCCGCTCTTCGCGCTGATCGGGAGCGCGTCCTCGGCCGGAATTGTCAGCACGCTCTCGATCTGTTCCTTCACGTACTCAACCTGCGCCGCGGGCAAATCGATCTTATTGATCACCGGAACGATGGTGAGATTATGCCGCGAAGCCAAAAACGTGTTGGCCACCGTTTGCGCTTCCACTCCCTGGCTCGCGTCCACCACCAGCAGCGCGCCTTCGCACGCCGAAAGCGCCCGCGACACTTCATAGGAGAAGTCCACGTGGCCCGGAGTATCGATCAGGTTCAGGCGGTACTCATGCCCATCCTTCGCGGTGTAGTGCAGCCGGATGCTCTTGGCCTTGATGGTGATGCCGCGTTCGCGCTCCAGATCCATCGAATCGAGCACTTGCGCCTGCATCTCGCGCTGGCTCAGCGC
>JBEKTG010000545.1:0-2626 GCA_049516275.1 Candidatus Acidiferrales bacterium | reverse complement strand
TTTGCAGAAGCTGCACAGATCCCGTGCGGCGTAGTACCCAATTCTTCGTACGATGAGGCTGACGTGGCTTTGGCGCATCTTTCGCCGTGGCAGACTTTTTCTTGGTAGTGGTGGGCATCTTGGCGTTCGATTCGTTTTCCCGCTGTTCGATCACGGCAGGGATTCAATTATAGGTATAATCGCGCGGCGGTGCAGCAAGGGTTCTCACGTGGAAAAGAGACACACATGATCGTCGGCTTGGGCGTGGACATCGCGGAAACCGACCGGGTCGAAGCCGCGATTCTCCGACACGGCGCGCACTTTCTCGAGCGTATCTACACGCCCCGCGAAGTCGCCTATTGCGAAAAAAAGAAAAACAAGTTCGAGCGCTATGCCGCCCGGTTCGCCGCCAAGGAAGCCGCGATGAAAGCCCTGGGGACGGGCTGGCGTCTGGGCGTTCGCTGGCGCGACATCGAGGTGACGAATGCCCCGAGCGGCAAGCCTACGCTAAATCTCGCGGGCGCCTCGCGCCAGTTCGCCGACCGTCTCGGCGTGAAGCAAATTTCCCTCTCGATCACCCACAGCGGCAATCTCGCGTTCGCCCAGGTGATTTTCGAAGACTGACCCGCTCCCCGCAGGTGCCGACTCGATATCGGCCCGCTACGCGGACTTTCAGATAATTTGCCGTCAGTGCCTCGGTCCAGCCGTCGCCGGTACGGGCAAGGGTGAGCGCCCGCAGCGAACGCCCCTCCTGCAGTTTCCGGAAAGCGGCGGCCTTTTCGTCGGAAAGCCTCCTCAACGCGCGGGCGCGCTCGCGAATCGCGTTCGCAGGCACTGCGCTGCCGATCCGGGATGCCTCCGTTCCCGGGCGTGTCGAAAACGAGAACACGTGCAGGTAGGTGAATGGCAGCCCTTCGATGAAGTGGAAAGTTTGCTGAAAATCCTCGCCGGTCTCGCCCGGAAATCCTACGATCACGTCAGCGCCAATCGCGGCATGGGGCAGCCGCCGCCGGATGACGCGAATCCGCTCGGCATAGAGTTCGCTGCGATACCAGCGGTGCATCGCCTTCAGAGTGCGGTCCGATCCCGATTGCAGCGGGACGTGAAAGTGCGGCGCCAGCCGTGCGGAGGAGGCCACCAGGTCGACGAAATCCTCGGTAACGTCCTGCGGCTCGATCGAGCTGAAGCGGAGGTGCTCCACCTCCGTCTCGCCGAGGATTCTGCGCACCACCGTGGGCAGATCGGATCGCGGCAGGAGGTCGCGCCCATAGCTGCCCAGATTGATGCCGCTCAAGACAATTTCCCGAGCCCCTGCCGCCACGAGCGCTCGCACTTCTTCGACGACAGCATCGGGCGAAAGGCTGCGGCTGCGTCCCCGAACGAACGGAATCACGCAATACGAGCAGCGATTATTGCAACCGTCCTGAATCTTCAGGATCGGTCGGGTGTGGCCGTCTGCCATCAGAGAGGCGGGGGCCAGTTGCACCGTGGCCCGCGCAAAAATATCGCTAGTAAGCACTTTCGCAGGCCCGTGGGCGAGCGACAATGTCGCGTCCGTCGGCCGCTCTTCCCGATGAGTTGAGAGCTGAGTTGCGAGTTGGCTCACCGGCACAAAATCGTTCGACCGCTCGCCCTCCATGGGCTTCCCGACTGCGGCTCCCCGCTCGATCAAGCCCGGAATTTCGTTTTGCCGGCCATTCCCTACCACGTATGTCACACCGTCAAGCGCCGCAAGCTCCTCCGGCGCCCGCTGGGCATAGCAACCGGTGAGAATGATCCGGGCCGCGGGGTTCGCGCGATGGATCTTCCGCACCGCGTCGCGCGCCTGTGAATCGGCCGCCGCCGTCACGGTGCAGGTGTTCAACACCACGACATCCGCGCGAGCAGGATCGGGCGAGAAGGCCAGTCCCATGTCTAAGAGCTGCTGGCGGATGGCGGTGGCGTCCGCCTCCGTGGCGCGGCAGCCGAAATTCTCAATGAAAAAAGTTTCCATGGATCCAGGTGCCGCTATGCCTTCCGCCTGATGTGTCAGGGAAGAATCGAGAAATTAACCAGAGATGAAATTATAGCAGTGAAAGAAACATCAGCGAGACGGGTAAACAGCACGACTGACCAGGAGTTCCGGCGGTGCTCACCGCCCGGAGTCCCCCCTTCTCTACACAAACCTATTTAATGCTTAGGCAGCTTCAGCATCTTCTGTTCCAGGCGTTACGACAAAGCTCAATCCCGACTCATTTTTTGTATTTGCCGAGAATCCAGCCGATGGGACCGGCAACTATCTCAATTATCAACGTAAGTATGAAGAAGAAAAGCCAACGCCTCCGATCGGGCCAATGTCCGTGGTACCTGCGGTACTTGCCAGCGAACATCACGGGCACCAGCACAAGCATGCCGAGATAAATGATGCCTAACGCTTCGATGTCTTGCAGCATGGCTGGAAAAGTATAACTGCGAAAAGTTCCGCTCGGGTCGGAAGAAGGTTTTCCGCCCCAGGCCCTGTCAAACGCGGTTACCGCACATGTGAAGTACTGGAACGGCATCTATCCGAGATACGAACGTGCGAAACCGCCTGGCTAAACGCTAAGATGCGAGTCATAGACCGGGCAAATGCAGGAGGCCGGATGTCACGACTCTCAAGACTTAGCTT
>JBEKTG010000544.1:0-3333 GCA_049516275.1 Candidatus Acidiferrales bacterium | reverse complement strand
AAATCCGCCTCCAGACCCACTGCTTCCTCACCGACGATTGCGCCGAAGGCCTCGCCGCCTTCTTCGAAAAGCGAAAGCCAAATTTCCGCGGTCATTAACAGCCGAGCAGCGCGTGTGGCTTTATCCGTTCCTGGGATCGCCAATCTCCCGATTGGCGCTTTTTTCTTGGGTTTTATACAGCCCCGCAGCATTCATCACGCTGTTAATCGCGTAATCCCGGTCCTGTGATATTCTCCGATGCGCTCAATATGACAGATCAGGAATCCAACATCGAAATCACCCCGGGCGAAGTGAAGGCCCTGCTCGCACAAGGTCGGAAGTTTGCCTTCGTGGATGTCCGCGAGCAATGGGAATACGACGACGCCCACATCGACGGCTCCACTCTGATCCCTCTGCGCCAAATCCCCGCGCAATTGCCCCAATTACAGGCCGCCGGTGAAATCGTGTTCTTCTGCCACCACGGCATGCGCAGCCTGGACGCTGCCGCCTGGCTCCGCTCGCAAGGTGTCGAGGGCGCGCGCTCCATGTCCGGCGGAATCGACCGCTGGTCAGCCGAGATAGACCCCAACGTACCCCGCTACTGAAAAGACCGTTACTGAGGAGAATCGATCATGACCACAAAGCCGACAGCCGCCGCTGCCAAATCCGCCAGGAAATCGGTCAAGAAAGTGCAGTTTCTGCACAAGCCGAACTGCACCACCTGCCGCAAGGCGCGAAAATTTCTCGAAAAGCGCGGCTACCAGCTCTACTTCCGCGATCTCGCCAAAGAGCACCTCAGCTCCGCCGAATTGGAAAAGCTGATCGGCAACCGCGATCACACGGATTTCCTCAACACGCGCAACGAAACTTATCGCGAAGAGAACATGAAGGAAGATCCGCCGTCGCGCAAAGAAGCCATCAAGTGGATGTCCAGGGAGCCCAACCTGATCCGCCGACCCGTGGTGGTCGCGGGCGGCCGGGTAGTCCTCGGCTTCGACGAAAAGGGCCTCGCGCGCCTTTAGCCCCAGCGCCTGACTTGGTGGAAGCAAGCAGCCGTTGCGCTACGCTGAGCCACCGCGTGGCTCGATCGCACCAAGCCCCCCACGTGTCATCCCGAACGAAGTGAGGGATCTGCTTTTTTTCCCATTCAGGTGGGCGGAACGATAGAGGGCAATCGCTACGTTTCAGCTGGTTTCTTTGCCTTTGCCCTTCCGGGTGCACCAACTTTGAGGGTTTACACGGGAGGGTTTTTAGCGATCACCACCGCGGCGTCGAGTCCGGAGTATAGGGGCGGAATGTCAGTTCCGCCGTTCCCGGGAACGCCAATCTCCCGATTGGCGAAGTTCGAAGCTCTCTCAAAAAACCACCCCGCTGCCGCAGGAAAGGCCGCGCCTTTTACTCCACCCAGTCCGCAATAAACACATTCGTCTCATGCGGGGCGCGTCCGTTGCGGTTCGATGACCACACCAGCCTCTTGCCATCCGAAGAAAACATGGGAAACGCATCGAAGCCGGGGTAGTAGGTGACGCGTTCCATACCCGTGCCGTCTTCGTTGATCACGTAAAGATCGAATCCGCTCGGGTCCTTCGTATCCCCCACATTCGACGCAAAAATAATCCGCTTCCCGTCCGGCAGCCAGTAAGGTCCGAAATTCGCAGCGCCGTTGTGCGTTACCTGACGCTTGTCCGAGCCATCCGCGTTCATCACCCACAATTCCAGGTTCCCGGGACGAATCAGCCCGCGGGCCAGCAGGTCCTTGTAATCCTTGATCTGTTCGTCCGTCTTGGGATGTTCCGCGCGATACACGATTTTCTTTCCGACGATGTGCTTTCCGTCGCGCGAAATCGTCGATTCGGCGTTGTAGCCCGGAGCCTTCGAAAGCGGCTGGATATCGCTGCCATCGCGCTTCGCGGTGTAGATGGAGTACGTGCTATAGATCGGCCAGACGTATCCATGCGAGTAATCCGGAGGCGGCGGGCACGCATCGCCGGCGGCAAACGTGGACGAGTAAAGCATCCGGTCGCCCGAAGGGGAGAAGTAGCTGCACGTGGTGCGCCCCTTCCCGTTGCTCACCATCTTCATCTCGCCCAATTCGCCGCCAGCGGCGCTCGGGACGGGCATCGTATAAATTTGATCGCAGGGAATTGCCGGGCCCACATTCGCGTGCGTCGCCGGATCGTAGAACTGCCCCTGGTGCTGGAGCGTCAGAAACTTATCATCCGCCGAAAAGTAAGCCTCCGCGTTCGTGCCGCCGAACGTAAGCTGCCGCACGTTCGCCAGATGCTTTTCCCCGGCGAACACCAGCGGCGCATTGCCGTCATTGGAAGATGCTGCGGCGGCCTTCGCTCCGCCTTTGTTCCATCCGGGCAGGAAAAACGGCGCAAAGCACACCGCGACCGCCAGGAACGAAACCGAGGGATAAAACAAAAAGTGTCGTCGCATTCTCTGCCTTTTACTTACTGACCTGCACTACCGCCGCTGCTCCAGCGTCACCGACGCCTTCACCGGCTTCCCGTCGCGCATCACGGTCACTTCTACCACGTCACCCACTTTGCTCGCCCGTAACGCGTCGGTAAAATCGTACAGATTCATGATGGCCTTCTCGCCGAATTTGACCAGCACGTCGCCGCCCTTTAATCCAGCCTTTGCCGCGGGGGATCCCGGCTGCACGTCGCTGAATCGGACGCCTTTTTCAACCTGTCCAAAATCCGGAATCGAGCCAAAGTACGGCCCGTAGCCGCCGCCTCCGCCGCTGCTCGCCACTCCTTCATGCGGATTCTGGTGCTCGACCACCGCCACGAACTGCGGCCTCTCCGTGGACTCATCGATCCCGAGCAGTACCCGCGCCACCATGTCGAGCAGTCGCGCCGCATCCGGCGCATTGATCTTGTCCCATGTGTCCGACGGCCGGTGGTAATCCGAGTGCAGCCCCGAGAAAAAGAACAGCACCGGAATCTGCTTGGCCACGAACGACGTGTGATCGCTTGACGCATATCCCCCGGCCGAATTCTCCACGTGAAACGGAAATCCGCTCTCCGCTTTCGTGAGTGTTGCCGCGAACGTCGATCCCGTTCCCACGCCGCCGATGTAGACCTTCTCGTCCCGGATGCGTCCGATCATATCCATGTTCAGCATCGCCACAGCCTTGCCTAGCGCACGCGTCGGCTCCTTCACCCAATCGGCCGACCCCAGCAGCCCGAGTTCCTCGCCCGCAAACGAAGCAAATAAGATCCCGCGCGGCAGCTGGCCCTTGAGCGGCGCTAACAATCGCGCCAGCTCCAGCACGCCCGCCGTCCCCGACGCGTTGTCGTCCGCTCCTGGATGAATCTGCCCGATCTGCGCCGGCGCCAGCGA
>JBEKTG010000543.1:0-3048 GCA_049516275.1 Candidatus Acidiferrales bacterium | reverse complement strand
GAACCACGACGTTCAAGCCGTCCATCGCGCCGCGCTGGAACAGGACAACCATCTTTTTCTTGTTGGGCGAGACGGTGGAGGCCACGGCGCGCTGCAGGAAAGACGGCAGTGACGCCATTCCCAGCATCGCGATTCCGCCGCTCTTCAGAAAGTATCGCCGTGAAATTGGCATCGTACGTCTCCTTGCCGCGGGCCGTTGGCTGCGCTTGTCCGGAAACTACCGCCGCTGAAATTCCGGCGCGCCCAGAACCAGCCCCGAGATCAGCCCCTCATTCACCTGCTTCACCGGATCGTCCAGCTTCGCCTGCAGAATTTGCGGGTCTTTCAGGCTCTCTTCGAGCGTATCGCGCGTGCCGGGAGCCACCTGGCCATTGAGGAAAACATCGAGGGCGCGGGAGAGCGCCATCTCGGCATCCTTGGAAGCGTCATCGCCCAGCATGATGCCCAGATCAACGGTCGCACCCAGCATGTGATCGCTCGCAAACGACAGCGCGAAATTCAGCCGGTTCAGGAGCGCGCCGGTATTCACCCACGTTTCCGACTTGTCGGAATATCCGGTGGGAGGCTCGCACAGGAACAACGGCTCGCCCATGCGGCCCACCCATTGCGCCACGGGCAGTGAGACGGCAATGTCGGCGTCCAGGGCGCGCGCGGTGCTGGCTACCAGCTCGAACGGCGTTTTCACCTTGGCGCGATAGGCCTGCTTCGACCAGAACTCGGGCGAGTAGATCATCGTGCGCAACACGTCGCGGATGTTGCCGCCGCTCTCTTCGTACTCCTTGGTCATTCGGTCGATCAGCGATTGTGGCGGGTTGTCGGAAACAAAATGCCGGGCGATTTCCGTCGAAATAAAGGTCGCGGCGCGCGGGTCGTTGGCGAGCATTCGCAGCGCTTCCTCGCCGTCCTTCTCGCCGCCGTAGTCGATCGTATGCCCCATCACGATTTTCTTGCCCTGCGTGTGGAACTCGGGCTTGAAGACATATTCAGGATCGCGGCGCGGCTCGCGAATCGTCCAGCCGGTGAGGCACTTGGCCATCTCGATCACGTCCTGCTGGGTGTAGCCGGCGTCCACGCCGATGGTGTGCAGCTCCATGACCTCGCGGCCATAGTTTTCGTTCAGGCCGCGCTCTTCCGGGCGCTGCGGCTGTTGGTTCGCCGCTGGAAATCCCGGCATGTTGGCGCCGGGGCGCGGAAACTCCCCAGGCATGGGCGGCGTAAAGCCGCCGCGGAACATCCCCTGAAACCGGCGCCGCCCTTCCATCTGCTGGCGCCATTTCTGAAAAGCGTCCGGATCGACGCTCTGCCAGTTATCCAGGAAAAAGAGCATCGCCGGGCTCTTGGCGGTGGCGATGAGCAAATCGTCAAACTTGCCCAGCGTCCGGGGACGGATGGTGTCGCGCATATAGGAGGTCAGAAACCACCGGTCCGCGCCCTTGTTCGCATACACGTTGAAATGGTTGAACCAGAAGTCTTCCATCACGGCTTCGAGCTGCCGCTGGCTGTAGATGGCGCGGTCGACTTTGGCCATCGAGAGCTCGGCGACGATGCGGCCGGGGCCCTGAATCATCGCGAGCTGCAACTGCGCCTTGTCGAGATTGTCGTCTCCGGTCACCAGCACCGAGGTCATCGCCTCGCGCCGCTTCTCGCGCTGCTCTTCCTGAATTTCTTCCTTGGTGACGCCCTGTTGCTTTGCGGCTTGAGCGAGCTGAGGGAACTGCTCCAACAGCTCCTGCGAAGACATTTTCAGCGTGGAATATTTTTTCAGCCGCGCGTCGAGAGCCGAATCGTCGATCGAGTCGGGATTCAGCTGCTGGTCGATCCACTTCTCTAGCCCTATCTCGCGGATGCGCTCAACGTCTTCCGGACGCGGGCCGTACGCGAGGCGGTTGAGGGCGTGATCGATGGCCTCGTCCTCGGTAAGTTCGGTGATGGGGAGTTTGCCCTTGAACTTCTTGTTCAGGGCGCTAGCATCTTTGCTTTTGTCGCGCTTGCCCGCACTAGCGGCGGGCACCACCGCGCCACCCAAAAGGGAGAGAAGAATCGCGAGTACGCCGGCAACAAATGCCGCTTCCACGGCAACTGAACGACGACCGGCCGTAGAGAAGAATCGCGAGTACGCCGGCAACAAATGCCGCTTCCACGGCAACTGAACGACGACCGGCCGTCCTGGCCGGCTTTCGCCGGGCTGCAACGCAGCGCTTTGAACGAGTTAGTTTCATGGCTCCCTCGATACAACCCAGGAATACCACAAAAGTTGCTCGCCGTTCACGAGCCTGAACAGACGCTATTGCCTCTTAGGCGCAGCAACGGCACGGGAAACCGCAGTCAATAGCGACCACAGGAAGCCGCGTCAGACGTCCTGCCCCTTGACGGCGGCGAGAGCGAAAAGAGATTTAGTTGGCAGCGGTAATGACGCTTGAGTCGAGGACTATTCCCACTTTGGCGGGTTCCACGGCTTGCGGCGGTTGAGAATTGCTTCTACGCCTTCCGCAAAATCTGTATCAAGGACCGGGGCCTTGCCGGTTTCGTCTTCGTGCGCTTTGGCCAATGCGATGCACTCGGAGATGGTACGGCCCATCGGCTCGGCGGCATGAAGGACAGCCACGGGCCGCGCGCCATTCTCGATGATGACCCTCGCGCCCGCACGCACACGAGCCATCAGAGCAGCAAAGTCGCTGGCCGCTTCCGCCTCCGAAATGTGGATCACATTCTCGGCCATAAACTGATTATAGACCGCTATTGGCGGGTGGCCGCCCTACGGGCGTCGGCCGCCCCGGTCCGTAATGCCGTTTCAGCGAAACTTTGAGCGGAATGGCACGCTCTTCGCCGCTGCGGACGCGCTCCAGCACGCCTTCGGCCAGATACAGGTCCTCCAGATCGTCCAGGTATTCGAGGATCGCTTCGCGGGCATAGTAAGTCTTGGTGCGCCCGGTGCGCCGAGCGAGCCTCTCCAGTCGTTTTTCAATGGACCGCGGCAGGCGGATAGCCAGCATAAGCACCTCGCCATACAGGTATAGCACACGAGACTCGGGCGTGGTCACGCACGCG
>JBEKTG010000542.1:0-3787 GCA_049516275.1 Candidatus Acidiferrales bacterium | reverse complement strand
CACCTGCTGAGGGCTGCATCGCGGCAGTTTATCGAAGGCGACGTGCAGCACTGGTGGCATCCGCCTTCGGGGCGAGGCGTGCGCACGCGCATCTCCGATGACCTGCTGTGGCTGCCCTACGCCGTGAGCCGCTTCATCGATGTCACCGGGGATATGCCCGTCCTCGACGAGTCTGTGGCCTTTCTGGAGGGCGACACGCTGGCCGAGGGCCAGGAATCGTCCTACTTCCAGCCCCGCGTCTCCGAGACGAAAGCCACTTTGTTCGAGCACTGCGCACGCGCGCTCGATCGGAGCCTAGCCGTGGGCGCGCACGGCCTGCCGCTGATGGGCACCGGTGATTGGAATGACGGCATGAATCTCGTGGGCCAGCAGGGCAAAGGCGAAAGCGTCTGGCTAGCCTGGTTCCTGCACCTCGTTCTTTCCGAGTTCGCCCCGATTGCCGATGCGCGCGGCGAACACACTCGAGCGGAAACCTGGCGGCTGCACGTGACGGCGCTCAAAGCGTCCCTCGAACGTGAGGCCTGGGACGGCGATTGGTATCGCCGCGCATACTTCGACGACGGCACGTCTCTCGGTTCGGCGCAGAACCTGGAATGTAAGATCGATTCGATCGCGCAGACATGGGGCGTCATCAGCGGTGCCGCGGAACCAGGACGCGGACAGCGCGCCATGGCCGCAGTCGACCAGCAACTGGTGCGCCGCCGCGACGGCCTGATCCTCTTGCTCGCGCCGCCCTTCGATCACGCCGAGCCCAATCCGGGCTACATCCGCGGCTATCTCCCAGGAATTCGCGAAAACGGGGGCCAGTACACCCACGCAGCCACGTGGGCAGTTCTCGCCTTCGCCGCTCTGGGCGACGGTGAACGCGCCGGTGAAATGTTCCGCATGCTGAATCCAATCAATCACGCGCGCTCCCGCGCGGACGTGCAGCGCTACAAGGTCGAGCCCTACGTCGTCGCAGGCGATATCTACTCCGAACCGCCTCACGTGGCCCGCGGCGGCTGGACGTGGTATTCAGGCTCCGCCGGCTGGCTCTATCGCGTGGGACTCGAATCCATCCTGGGATTCCGCCTACAAGGCATGTCCCTGAGCATCGATCCCTGTGTGCCGCGCAACTGGTCGAATTTCTCGATCACCTTCCGCTACCACTCCTCCGTCTACAAGATAAAAGTCGAGAACCCCTCCAACGTTACCCGCGGAATCGCGCTCACTCGCGTAGATGGAAATCTCGTACCCGGCAAAGCCACGATCAGCCTGGTAAACGACGGCGCGGAGCACGAAATTCTGGTAGTGATGGGTTAGTGGAAATCTGACACCAGCGGGAACCGAACACCGAAATAAAAAAACGCTCGCCAAGGCTGTTCACCCTGGCGAGCGTTTCTGTTTCTCCCGTCGATTGGTTATCGGTAGCTGGCGGCCTGCAGTTCGAACATCTGCGCGTAGCGCCCGCTCTCGCGAACCAGGTCGTCGTGCTTGCCCTGCTCGGCGATCTTTCCGCCTTCCAGCACCAGAATGCGGTCCGCCATGCGCACCGTCGAAAAACGGTGCGAGATCAGCAGCGACATTTTGCCCTTGGTCAATTCCGCAAAGCGCTCGAACACCTCATGCTCGGAGCGCGCGTCAAGCGCCGCCGTAGGCTCGTCAAGAATCAGCACCTGCGCATCACGCAGGTAAGCGCGAGCCAACGCCATCTTCTGCCACTCGCCACCGGAGAGGTCGACCGCCCCTTCGAAGCGGCTTCCCAGAGTCTGATCGTAGCCCTTCGGCAGCTTGCGGATCGCCTTTTCCGCTAGGCTCTTGTTGGCCGCGGAACGAATGCGGAACTGGTTGTTGCGCTCTTCGATCTGGCCCACGGCGATGTTCTCCGAGGCCGTCATTTCATAGCGCGTGAAGTCCTGGAAGATCACGCCGATTTCCTTCCGCAGATCGTCCAGATCGTAGTCGCGAAGGTCCACGCCATCGAGCAGTATCTGCCCCGAAGTCGGGTCATACAAGCGGGTCAGCAGCTTCACGATGGTCGTCTTTCCCTGCCCGTTTTCGCCCACCAGCGCGATCCGGATCGGACGCGGCGCGGGCAGAGCATTGGGTTTCGAGAAAATCTTCGGCTGCACGGAGAAGAATTCCAGCAGGTCGCCCATGAAGAGCGCCTGGTCGGCGATGATCGAAAAGCTCGAGAAAAACGACTGTATATTGGTGCTCGCTCCGGCAATCGCTCCCACGAGCACGGTCATCATTCCCAGAGTCAGCGCCCCGGCGACCGTCCTGTAAATTACGAAAGTATAGGTTCCGTAATAGCCGACTGTCCCGAGCATCGTCAAAAGCGCGCCGAAGAACAGCTTCTTCTTTTCCAGGCCCAGGTTCTGCCTGTGCAGCTGTTCGGAAAGCTCCGTGTAACGGTTGATCACGAACGGCGCCAGCCCGAAAAGCTTCACCTCCTTGACGTTTTCCCTGCTGCCGCCCAGAAATCGCAAATACTCCATCTGGCGGCGCGCCGTGGTCTGCTGAAAGTTCAGCGAGTAGCCCATGAAAGCGAAATGCGTCTCCCCGAGGAACGCCGGCACCACGCAAGCAACCAGCGCCAGAAGCAGCCACGGCGAAAACAGGAAGATGCTGGCCGCCAGGCTGGCCGCGGTGATCCCCTGCTGAAAAAAGCGTCCCGCCGTCTGAATCATGATCAGCCGGTCGGTGCCCTGCACGCGGGCGCGCTCCATCTTGTCGTGAAAAACGGGATCTTCATACGACGTCAGATCGAGCTTCGCGGCGTGCTCCACAATTCGCGTGCTGATGTGCCGCGTGAACTTGTCGGCTAAAACCGCATCGAAGAAGTCGAGCACCCTCACCAGAACTGTCGAAAGAGCCGCCAACACAAACTCCGCGGCAACCAGCCACCAGAAGAAGTGGGGCAGCGCCTTCTGATGCGAAGTGTAGGCGTGAATGCCCTCGATGATCGTCCCGGTCACCGCCAACATCGACAGCGGGATCAGCGACGCGATCACCCGCGCACTCAGGCTGCCAACCACCACGCCCGGCGCGGATTCCCACACCATCTTGAAAAGCAGCGGACTGTTCTTGCGGAGTGCCTGCAGCCGCTCGCGCCACTTCGGGCTCAGCGCGGCGGCCTTGGGACTTGCTTCCTGCGACTCGTCTACGATAGCGGTATTCACTGCCCTCGCTCCTGTTCCCTCTTAATTCGCCTTTCGCCCTTACGCAGATAGAGCATGCACACCGAGTACCAGAACTAAGCGCCCTCGTATGTGCCACTTAAGCGAGCCTGAGGCTATCAGCCCACGTGTTTTTTGCGGATTGCCAGCAACTTCTACCCGGTGGGACGGACAACTAAGTGATTGTAGCAGTTCGGAGTAGGACAAATCGGTGAAAACACGAACCTATAAATACCGGTGCGCTACGAAGAATTCCGCAGGGAATGCAGAGGACGGGCGTCCGTCTGCGCTTGCCGCTCCCGAAAGTCGTTACGGTAAGCGTCCTGCCCTTCTCGAACAGCTTCCTGAATCTTTTCCTGGGCCTCCGCCACGGCCTGCTCAGCCCGCTGTTTCAGGCATTGGACAGTTTCTGCCGCGTTTACCACGGCCAGCTCCGCCTGCGACTTCAGCTCTTCGATCGCATCGGCGGCAACCGCCATCCCCTCTTTTGTACGCTCCACAATAATCTCGCGAGTTTCTTCCCCGGACTGGGGCGCAAACAGGAAGCCGAGGGCCAGACCGACACCCAGCCCCATCAACAGGGCGCCGAAGCCGGAACCGTTGTCGTTGTCAGCCATAGCCTCACA
>JBEKTG010000541.1:0-2844 GCA_049516275.1 Candidatus Acidiferrales bacterium | reverse complement strand
GCAAGCCGGTGCGCGTGCAGTTGACGCGCCAGGATGAAATGGCCTGGGAAAATTATGGAATGGCGTTCGTGATGGATGAACGCGCCGCGCTTGATGCGAAAGGCAACATCGCCGCCTGGGATCACGAATCCTGGGTGCCTGTTTTGGGGAATCGTCCCGGCATGGAGCGGCCCGGAAATGTGGTAACCGGATTTCTCGCGGGCTTTCAGCCGGAGCCGTTTGCCGCGCAGACACCCGCTCCCGCCCCGACGCACTACAATAACAACAGCAACGGAATCCCCTCCTATCTGGCGGGCGTGATCGAAGGCCAGCCCGGTGGCACAGGAAACATCCGCGGCGAACGAGTGCTAATTCACAACGTCGTCTCGCCCTTCTTCACCGGTCCGCTGCGCTCGCCGGAGCGCTTCCAGAACACCTTCGCGCACGAATCGTTCCTCGACGAGCTAGCGTCGAAAGCAAAAGCCGATCCGGTGGAATACCGCTTGCGGCACCTCAGTCATGCCCGATTACGAGACGTGGTGAAGGGAGCGGCGAGCGCCGCAAACTGGGATGCGCGCCCGTCTCCCAAACATGCCACCGGCCGCGCTGCGATTCTCACCGGCCGCGGCATTTCGTGCGTCGCCTACGAAGGCGAGAACGGCTACGCCTCCCTGGTCGCCGAAGTGGAAGTCGAGCCGGCCACCGGCGTCATCCGCGTGCAGCGGGTCTTCGTGTGCGTCGATTGCGGCCCCATCTCCAATCCCGAAGGACTCCGAAATCAGACCGAAGGCGGCACGCTGCAGGGCGTAAGCCGCGCGCTCTTCGAGGAAGTCACCTGGGACGATCACAAGGTCACCTCGGTCGACTGGGGAACCTATCGCACCTACCCGCTCGGCTTTCCCATCCCCACAGTTCAAGTAGTGATGATCAATCGCCCCACCGAAAACGCCACCGGCGCCGGCGAGCTCGCCATCACCACAGTGGCGCCCGCCATAGCCAACGCCGTGTTCGACGCGACAGGCGTCCGAATCCGCGAGCTTCCGCTCAACCCCGAACGCGTAAAGGCCGCCCTAAAGCAGCTTGTCTAGCAACCCCGAGCGTTCCGACGCAATCCTCGATGTTGCAGTTGCGGGTGCCCCACCCTTCGAATTTAAGGGTGGGTCTTTCTTTTGATTTTGCTCACTCCATTGTTTTTCGTTGTCATCCCGACAGAGCGAAGCGACGAGGGATCTCTCCCTTCGCAGTTGATATAGCGCGATCCGGACAATCCTTGACAATCGCCCTCGGAGCGCTACACTCCCCGCCATCGTGAGCGAACAGAATCCCCGGCGCGAATTCCTGAAATTTCTGGCCGCCAGCCCGTACGTGGCCTCCCTGGGCGGCGTAGCGGTTTTTCTGCAACAGGACACCCTCGCACAGAGCGCGCAGGAGCAGCCGCCCGGCGGCATCGCCAATCCCGCCGCGGCCCTCGATGTCTTCGATTTCGAAGACGCCGCCCACCGCCGGATGGAACCCGGCCACTGGGCGTTTGTGAGAAGCGGCGTGGACGACGACGCAACGCTCCGCGCCAACCGCGAAGCCTTCCAGCACATCGAATTACGCCCGCGCCGCCTGCATGACGCCACCAAGGTGGACACGCGCGTCAATCTCTTCGGCGCCGCCTACGACAGCCCAATCTTCGCCTGCCCCACCGGAGGCGCAAAAACATTCAATCCCGAGGGCGAACTCGCCATCGCGCGGGCAACCAAAGCACGCGGCGCGCTGCAGTTTCTCTCGACCGGCACGTCGATCTCGGTGGAGGAGGTGAACGCAGCGCACGGCCGGCCGGTGTGGTACCAGCTCTATGCGCCGTTGATCTGGGAAGCCTGCGAACAAATGCTGCGGCGCGTGGAAGCCGCCGGATGCACGGTGATCGCGCTCACCGTGGACCAGGTAGGGCGCAACAGCGAAACCTACATGCGCTCTCTCCCGAAAGACATGACCCGCTGCAACTCGTGCCATAAAGTGACCAACGGTGACGTAGCCTCCACCGATCACCCCATGCGCGACGGCCTTCCCGCCACTGGCGCGCGCCTTCCCTTCGACTGGGCCTTCGCCGATCGCATCCGAAAAACCTGGAAGGGGAAGTTAATCACGGCGCCCGCTCGGTCGAGACAGGCCGCGCCACCGTCGAAGCCCTTCCGGAAGTCGTCGCGGAAGTGAAGGGACGCATTCCCGTATTCGTCGACGGAGGCTTTCGCCGCGGCACCGACGTGTTCAAGGCGCTCGCGCTCGGCGCAACGGCGGTAGGAGTCGGCCGGCCGATTCTGTGGGGACTGGGGTCCTTCGGCCAGGCAGGCGTCGATCGCGTACTCGAAATCCTGCAAGCCGAATTGAAGATGGCCATGGGCAATTGCGGCACGCGGACGGTTGCGGACATCACCCGGGCCTATATAGCCACGCCCGATTGGAAAATTTAGAGGAAACGTCGGGCGCCCCTCTCTGCCTTTAGTTGTCATCCCGTCGTCACATCGCAATGGTTTTTCAGGGTCTCTACCGGCACCTTCTGGTCGAAGAGCGTCGCCACCCCGACTGGAAGATCGGTATGGAGGCATCCACAAAGATGCTTTTATCGACGATTGCCGCAAAAGGGATGGAGTACGAGGAGTTTAGGTTCTCCGCCTGAGCGCGAGCTAGGGCTTCGGAAAGGCCAGCGGCAGAGTGACGTCCGCCGTAAACATGCACCGGGCATTGTGGCCGCACACCGGCACCACGACGGCCTTGTGGTGCGCGCCGTAATTTTCGTTGAGATATTTCTGGTACGCGAGGCCGCGCGCCAACCGCGTGGGGCCTTGCGCCATCGCCGGGCACGAAGCGTCAAACCCT
>JBEKTG010000540.1:0-3557 GCA_049516275.1 Candidatus Acidiferrales bacterium | reverse complement strand
CCGCGGCAACCACGATGATCGCTCCGCCAATTGCCGATGCGGGAATCAACACGCGGTAATCGGTACCGAAAAGCATGCGCATCACGTGCGGCACCAGCAGTCCCACGTAACCGATCGCGCCGCTCACGGAAACGGCGAGCCCCGTGAGCAGCGAGGCTCCCACGTACACCACGAATTTCACGCGGCGGACGTTGACGCCCAGGTGGCTGGCCTCCTGCTCGCCCGTAAGAATGAGGTTCAAATCGGAGGAGGTTGTGTAAATCGATCCCACCGCGACGATCAGCAGCAGATAGAGCCAGCGTAGATCGACGGCAGGCGCCGAGGAAAGATCTCCCATCAGCCAGAAGGCCATCCCGCGCAGGTCGCGGCTGCTCAAGATCGTCATCAGAAACATGATCACGGCGGAAAGAAACGACGCCGTGATGATTCCCGCCAGCAGCAACGTGGCGCTGTCTAGCTGCCCTCCGCGTCTGCCTAGAAAATAAACGGCCCCAATCGTGGCCGCTGCGCCCGCAAACGCCGCCAACTGCACCGCTCCCGGAGTGAATGGCAGCACGATCAGACTAACAATTGCGCCGAGCGCCGCTCCGCTGGAAACTCCCAGCACGTAGGGGTCTGCCAGCGGATTCCGCAGCAAGGCCTGAAAACCCGCGCCGGCGGTCGAAAGCGCCGCGCCCACCAGTATTCCCAAAGCAATCCGCGGAAGCCGCAAGCCAAACACAACCAGGGAAAATTCCGAGGGAATCTGGTCTCGTCGCCCCAGCGCGCCGTTGATAAGCGTCATCAGGATGTCCCGCACGGCGATTGGATAGGCGCCCATACGCAGCGAGATCACCACCAGTACGAACAGCACGCCGAGCAGCAAAGCGCAAATGTTGAAAACGCGCCGTGGCGTCAGCGGGCGCATAGCATGCACCCTTCTTCCGGCGAAACCCTGTGCGCAAATTGGCCTCGATCCCGCAAATCAAAATTTCCGTTCGTACTCTGCGGTGAAAATGCCTCCGGATGGAGTTCGCGCGCGAGCTGCTCGATTGCATTCACCATTCCCGGCGACGGCCGCGCCAGCTCGTCGCTGACAACAACGACGTTCCCGGATTCGACCGCCCGCAGCCCCTTCCACCCGGCTCTTGCGCGAAGGTCCGCGAGCTGAGTCTCTCCCTCGCCGCCATGGTTGCTCGTGAAAACAATGTAATCGGGCTGCAAGCGCACCACTTCTTCAAAGCTGATGTGAGGCCAATTCTGATCCGACAAAATCACCGACTCCGCGCCTGCCCAGCGAAGCGCGTCGGCAATAAAAGTATTCTGCCCGATGCTGATGAGCGGTTCCTGCCATACGACGAAGAAAACGTGCGTGAGCTGCAATTCCGAAAGCCGCATCCGCAGATCGTCGAGCCTCGCCTGCAACGGGCCCACCAGCGCTTCGCCCGCGGCGCTCGAGCCCATAAGCTCCGACATTTTTCTCACCGAGTCGAGCATTCCCCGCACCGTATGCGGATCGCTCGCGTAGACGGCGATTCCGAGCCTCGCCAGCGCGTCCACCGTCTCGCGGCGATTAATGGATGTGGACGCCAGCACCAGGTCGGGATGCAGCGCCACGATCGCTTCGAGACTCGGGTTTAACGGCGCTCCAACGTGCGGCTTGAGTTTCGCCGCGGGCGGCGTCTCGCAGTAGTTCGAGTCGCCGGCGAGCTTATCGTCGAGCCCGAGCGCGTAGATCGTTTCGGTCAAATCGGGTGAAAGCGTCACAATCCGGTTCACCTTTGCGGGAATCGAGACTTGCCTGCCCACTTCATCCGTCACCAGGTTGCCCGGGCTGCGATGCCCGCTCCCCTCCTCCGCTTGCCGGGAAGCCGCACTGGCGTGCCGCGCGCAGACCGAAAGCGCGGCGACGAACACGACCGCAATCACGGCGAATCGCCACCGCCGCAATCCTCGCCACGATCTCTGCAGCAAATCCGGCAACAATCTCTCCCTGCCTTCTCACAAAATAAAAAAGCCTCGCGAATAGAACGAGGCTCATCGCCACACCCTTTCTCGCGAAGAGTGTGAGCGTCACCAGCCCGGGGACGTATCCTGACTTTCGGCCTATCCCGCCTGCATAAAACATAGGCGAGAGCTTCGGGCGCTGTCGCCCCGATTCTATCGGAGCAGCCTTCCCCATCCCATGCGTTCAGGGACGAGTGGCACGTTATCGCAGCGCCGGCCGATTCACAGTGGCGGGACCGTGGCCGATTTTCACGGCCTTCCAATCTCCCCGAGCCAGCTGAATTGTTTTCACGCAGAGTGTAAGCCGCGCCAACCGGGGTGTGCGCCGGCCGATTCACAGTGGCGGGACCGTGGCCGATTTTCACGGCCTTCCAATCTCCCCGAGCCAGCTGAATTGTTTTCACGCAGAGTGTAAGCCGCGCCAACCGGGGTGTCAAATTACGAAGAACTGCGTCGGGGGAACCAATCTACGCAAACCAAAACGGAGGGCTAACTAACGGTTCTTCCACTTCGGGGCCCGCTTTTCAACGAGCGCTCGCAAGCCCTCCTGCGAGTCCTCGAGGTCGGCGAGTTCGTTCAGGAAAACCTTCATCGAGTTGCGGACGCCGTCGCGCAGGGGCATACCCAGGCTTCCGAGGATCGCTTTTTTCGCCATGGTCAGCACGGGACCCGATTGCGCCGTCACCTTGGCGATGACGTCGTCCACCTTATTTTGCAGCTCATCCGCGGGAACCACCCAGTTGACTAGTCCCAGTTCGCGGGCGCGCTCCGCACTCATCGTCTCACCGGTAAGCACCAGTTCCAGGGCAAGCTTGGGGCCGACGATGTAAGGAAGAATGGCTGCGGCCAGAGGCGGGAATACGCCCAATTTAATTTCCGGCTGGGCGAAGCGAGCCTTGGGGGTCGCGATGACGAGGTCGCCCAGCGCGGCTAGTTCCGCGCCTCCGCCAAACGCCGGGCCATTGACCACCACCAGCACCGGTTTCGAGGTATCGAGCATTGCGGAGAACGCGCCGTGAAAGGCGTCGAGCAGCTGGAACACGCGCCGCTGCGTGTATTCGCCTAGCTCGATGCCGCCGCAGAAAGCCTTGGCCGCGGAATCCAGCACGATCAGCTTGATCTCGCCCCGCTCGCTCACCGAACTGATTCCGGTGGCGATTTCGGCCAGCATTCTCTCGTTCAGGAGGTTGTGCTCGGGGCGGTCGAGCGTGAGATGCGCCACTTCGCCTTCGCTCCAGAACTTAACGAACTGGAATTCGTCGAGCTTGGGCGTTACGTAGGTAAGGGTGCCGAGTACGTCGGTGCTGTGGCCTTCGCCGATCATTTCGTTTCACTCCGAAAGGAAAGCTTAGACCGTTTCGCCCAACCCCGCTACCGCTCATCCAAGGCCATACACCCAATCCGGCAAGCCCCTAGGCCGCGTCCGCTTATGCGTCCTTTTTCCTGTGCCTTCTTCCTTGCCCTCTTCCTTGCCTTCTTTCTTCTCTGGGCCTCGCACTTCCGGTATTCTGCTGAACCTATGCTCGATTTGGGATATGTGCGCGACCATCTGGACGCCATCGAAAAAATGT
>JBEKTG010000539.1:0-4289 GCA_049516275.1 Candidatus Acidiferrales bacterium | reverse complement strand
GCCTCCGAATTCGTGGACGTACCCCGCGAAGCTGCCATCGAGGAACACGGCGGCGCGGTCCGGCTCGACCTTCAGCTTGATCTCGGAAGTCACCTTGGAATATTCCACCCGCGGGTCTTTGGTCAGCTGGATCATGAGATCGATGGTCTTGCCGGGTTCCACCGTGACCTTCTGAACGGAGTCCGTATAGCCGGACTGGCGCACATCGATGTCATGTTCGCCCGGAAGCAGCAGGATTTTCTTGTCGCCCTTGAGTTCGCTGATGTGGCCCACATACTGGCCGTCGATCCAGACGCCCGCGCTCTTTTCGACCTTCGTGGACGGCACAAAATCGACTTGCCCCATCACCTTGTTGTCCGCCGCGCGCACGCGCAATGCGCCGGTAAGCAAGGCACACACGAGAAAGACGAACAAAACTCCGGCCTTTCTATCAGTACGCATGGTCGTTCCCCCCGAGAAAGTTCCGCTCAAAAGAACCCGACACAATTCTAAGCCCTTCCGCGCGCCGAGAGACGTGATTCTTGACGACGCCAGGCAAAAAAACCCTTCGGTCTAGGGCTTTTACCCGACAGAGTTGGGCGACTCGCGCGTGCAGCGGGACGCGTCAGCCGTAGCTGGCCGCAGCTCTGCGGCCGCCTGCGCCACGGGCGAGAAACACTCCCAGGAGAAATCCACCGATATGCGCCCACCACGCGACGCCTCCGGCACCGGCTTCGCCCGGCGCCCCCAAAGAGCCGATGCCGCTGAGGAATTGTATGAGGAACCACAGGCCGATGAACACGACCGCCGGTATGCGCGCGGTAAACCAGATAATGAAGAGCGGCACCAGCGTGAGAATCTGGGAACCCGGAAACAGAACGATGTAGGCACCCAGCACGCCCGAAATTGCTCCGCTCGCGCCGAGAGAAGGCACCTTCGATCCCCAGGAAAACGCGGCCTGAGCGATGCCGGAGCCCAGGCCGCACACGAGGTAGAAGAAAAGATAGGGAACCGGGCCCATGCGGTCCTCCACGTTGCCTCCAAAGATCCACAGGAACCACATGTTGCCCAGGATGTGAAGGAATCCCGCATGGAGGAACATACAGGTAAACAGGGGAAGCAGCGCCTGGGCCAGGGTGTAGTGGCGGCCTTCGAGCGCCAGTTGAATTTTCGCCGGCGTTAGGGCATACGTTCGCACGAAGGCCTCGGCCGCCGTGGGCGAAAGCGATATCTGGTGGATGAAGACGGCCACGTTCGCAACGATGAGAAGGATCGTGACGATGGGCAGCGTTCGGCGCGGCGTCATGTCTTTCAGGGGAATCAATGCTGCCTCCGGGGTGCAGTGGCAAGAGCAGGCCGCCTCGGAGACCGAGGGCTAACATCGCCTAGATATTCAAGAAAGACTTTATGCTGATGTTTCGTGTAGTCCCAATGGGCCACTGAGCCAAGCTCAAGTGTCTCATTAGTATTAAAATCTCCGAGTACTCCGGAGGTGGAATCTCCATGGCTGTTGCGTTTATGCGGGCGACGCCGATAACATCGATTCCGCCGATGTTGTGCGAGCAGTGCGCTGAAATCGAATGGGTTCGACATTATCCGAAGCACTTTAACGGAAGGCTCTGCGGACGCGCAACGGGGCGAGAAAGAAAAGATTGCCGTGCGGCGTTTAAGAATTGCGCCGCACCGATGGCTGTGATAAAAAATTTCATTCCGATGCGTGCGGCTCGTGCGGCTGTTTGAATCGTTCCGGCACCCATGTGTTCAGTCGGGCGGTCGGCGCGCCGACACGCTATGCCACTCCATGAATCCGAGGCCATCGTATTAAGAAGCTATCCGCTGGCCGAGGCTGACCGGCTCGTCAGTTTTTTATCTCGCACAATGGGACGCGTGCGCGGGGTGGCGGCGGGAGCGCGCAGGACCAAGAGCAGGTTCGGTTCGACGCTGCAGAGCCTTTCGCACGTGCGCATCTGGTATTACGAGAAGGAAACGCGCGATCTGGTGCGCATCAATCAGTGCGAGATGATCGAGTCGTTCATGGATGCGTTCAGTGATTACGCATCCAGTGTGGCGCTGGCGCTTTTCAGCGAAATCACCGAAGCGGTGCTGCCCGAGCGGGAGGCCGCGGATGCGAATTTTCGCCTCCTGCTGCTTTGCTCGCAGCGGGTGAAGGCCGCGAAGAAGCCGGAGATTCCTCTCGCGTACTTCGTGTTGTGGACGGTGAAGCTTTCGATGTTTGCGTGAAATGCGGCAGCGTGTTGACGGGCAGGGAGCCGGTCTATTTTTCGGCGAGCGCGCTGGGAGCGTTCTGCGCGAACTGCCGCCGGTCCGGAATGCGGACTCTTTCTCCTGCGGCTGTGGCCGCGGCGAAGAGAATGCTCGCGGAGCGTTTGGACCGGATCGCAGAGGATTCGATCTCGCCGGTGGCCGTCCGAGAGATCACCGACATCATGCTGGATGTAATCGAGCAGCAGATTGATCGAAAGCTTACGTCGAGACGACAACTGGAGTTGCCCGCTTGAGAATGCAGCAATCTAAAGTAAAAGGTAAAGAAAAAATCGCTCCGCAATCCTCCAAGACGAGCGCGAAAGTACAAGGGCTCAATTTCCAGGACCTTATACTAAGACTTGAAGAATATTGGATGCGGCGCGGATGCATTCTGCAGCAGCCCTATGACATTGAAGTCGGCGCCGGAACAATGCACCCGGAAACGTTTCTGCGCGTTTTGGGCCCCAGTCCGTATCGAGTGGTTTACGTCCAGCCGAGCCGCCGGCCTACCGATGGGCGCTACGGCGAAAACCCCAACCGCCTCTACAAGCATACCCAGCTTCAAGTGATACTCAAGCCTTCTCCCGTCGACATCCAGGACCTTTATCTCGAGAGCCTGGGCGCTGTGGGAATCAATCTGAAGGAACACGACATTAAATTTGAAGAGGACAACTGGGAGTCGCCAACGCTCGGCGCCTGGGGAATTGGATGGCAGGTGATGCTCGACGGTCTAGAGATCACCCAGTTCACCTATTTTCAGCAGTGCGGTGGAATCGATCTCGATCCCATTTCCGTCGAGCTGACGTATGGGCTGGACCGCATCGCGGCGTACCTGCAGGGAGTGAACAACGTCTACGATGTGCGCTGGTCCGATACGATGACGTATGGCCAGGTGCGGCTTGCCGAGGAGCAGCAATTTTCGGCGTACAGCTTCGATTACGCGGATGCGGTTTCCACGCGGAAGCAGTTCGACCTGATCGAGGCCGAGGCGAGCCGTCTGCTGGCGGAATATGACAGCTTGAAAGGGAAGGCCGGGAAGCGATTCCCGGTACTGCAGATTTACGATCTCTGCCTCAAGTGTTCGCACCTCTTCAATCTCCTGGATGCGCGCGGAGCAATTTCGGTGACAGAGCGCGCCGCGATGATCGGGCGGGTGCGGAAGCTTGCCACTCATGTGGCGCGCGCGTGGCTGAGCCAGCAGACTCCTGTATCTCAAGAGATGGTTGAGGTGAGCGCATGACGCCGGCCATCGTAAAAAAGGGGAAGCGCGGCGCAGGCGCAAAGAAAGCGGGAAAGAGTTCGTTGGAAAAGACGAGCGGCAAAAAATTGTTTGGCGAATTCCTCTTCGAGATCGGCTGCGAGGAAATCCCGGCGGGAATGATTGCGAGGGCTTTGCACGAACTTCAGGAATTACTTTCGAAGCATATGGTTGCTGCCGGTCTGATCGCCGACAGTTCAAGCAATACTTCCCCCGAATCTTCCATTGAAACATTCGGTGCACCGCGAAGGCTTGTTGCAATTGCGCGCCGCGTGCGCTTGGCCTTTGATAATGTCGGCGAGCCGACCAGGGCGGCGATCAGTTTCGCGGAAAAGCAGGGCGTTCCTCTGTCGCAAATTTCTATTGTGAATACTCCGAAGGGCGAGTGCCTGGCGGTGAAGCAGACGGTGGTCGGGAAGCCCGCCGCGCAGGTGCTTGAGAAGATTCTGCCGCAAGTGATCGGCGAAATTACCTGGCCGCGTTCGATGTATTGGACAGGGGCCAAGGGATCGCGATTCATCCGCCCCATTCGCTGGATCGTGGCGCTGCTCGATGGCAAGGTGATTCCGGTGTCGTTTGCGGAAGTGCATTCGGGTAATCGCTCCGAGGGGCACCGGTTTCTGGGGAAGAATGCCATTCCGGTCGCGAGCCCGGCGGACTACGAATCGCGCCTCAAGAAGAATTTCGTGCTGTTCCGGTCCGAGGAGCGCCGCACGAAAATCGAGACCGAGTTGCGGTCGATTACT
Organism: Candidatus Acidiferrales bacterium; assembly: GCA_049516275.1. Lineage (GTDB taxonomy): Bacteria > Acidobacteriota > Terriglobia > Acidiferrales > UBA7541 > Palsa-295. The sequence continues at coordinate 41 of JBEKTG010000539.1, read as the reverse complement.
TCGCGCAAGAACCTGCGAGCGCACGAGGATTCGGGCCTTCT
>JBEKTG010000538.1:0-2943 GCA_049516275.1 Candidatus Acidiferrales bacterium | reverse complement strand
AGACTGCGCAGAAGCTTGCCGACACGGCGACTACCCTTCTGATTACGGGCGAGAGCGGCACTGGAAAAGACCAGCTGGCCCGCTGGATTCACGACCATGGTCCCCGCCGCGACGCAGCCTTTCTGAAGATCGATTGCGCCAGCCTCCCGGCGGAGCTCGTGGAATCGGAGCTTTTTGGACACGAGCGCGGGGCGTTCACCGGGGCCGTCACGCGCAAGCCCGGGCGCCTGGAAATGGCGCAGGGGGGCACGATCGTGCTGGATGAGGTGGCGGCGCTCGCTCCGGGTTTGCAGGCGAAACTGCTGCGTGTGCTCGAGGAGCGTACCTTCGAGCGGCTGGGCGGCACCGAAACCCTGCACATGGACGCGCGGATCATGGCGCTTACGAATACCGATCTCCCCAAGGCGGTCGCCGCCGGGCGTTTTCGCGAGGACCTGTTCTTTCGGCTGAATGTGCTGGCGATTGCGGTTCCTTCGTTGCGGGAGCGCCGGGGAGATATCGCTGCGCTGGCTGCTCATTTTCTGGCGCGGCTGGGTGCGGTTCACGGCCGGGCGGATGCTTCTCTCGATCCGGCTGCGCGGAAACTTCTTGAGTCGTATGCGTGGCCGGGGAATGTGCGCGAGCTCAAAAACGCTATCGAACACGCGTTGATATTCGCTACGGGGCCTGTGCTTCGCGCGGAGGATTTTCCGCAGATCCTGCAAGCTGCGGGAACCGCGCACGTTGCGAGCGGGCTGAAGTCTCTCGAAGATCTTGAGCGCGAAGCGGTCAAGGCGACGCTTGATCAAACGCACTACAAGATCGCCCGCGCCGCGGAAATCCTCGGTATCAGCCGAAAGACGCTGCTGGAGAAGCGGAAGCGGTACGGGCTCCTCTAGCGGCGATGCGCTCTTGAAGTTCCACTGCGACGAACGCAGCGGCCTATCGCAATGAAAATCCGCTTGATCATGCTTGGCAAGACGCGCCGCGAAGCGGCTCGCGCACTCTTTGACGATTACCTTGGGCGCATCCGGCGATACGCGGAGATCGAGGTGAACGAATTGCGCGACGGGGCACCGGCCGCGCTGCGCAAACTGAAGATGCAGCCGGGCGCGGCGGTCGTCCTGTTGGATGCGGGCGGCAAGCAATTTACCTCGCAGCAATTCGCGCATTGGATCGGCGGCGTGCGCGACGGCGGAACGCGCGAGATTGTTTTTCTGTGCGGGGATGCTGCGGGATTTCCGGACGTTCTGCGCGACGCGGCGAAGCAGAAGATTTCGCTTTCGACGCTTACCATGCCGCATGAGTTTGCCCGCGTCGTGCTGGCGGAGCAGATTTACCGCGCTTTTGCGATTCTCGCGGGGCATCCCTATCCTAAATAGGGGGCGCGACCGGGGCCAGAAAGCGCTAAGAATGCTTGTGTTGCGCGTCACACAGGGGTAGTACCGTGCCTTGCTTTTCCTGCGTTCGTGCCCTAAAATTTTTGTATACATTTTAAGCTGACCTATCGCGCTGCGTTCAGATTGCCGTACCTGCGGGTGCGTTTCCCGTCGCGCACAACATCCTAGGAGGATCGGTGGCAACACCATTGGAAAAGTGGGTCGAAGAGACAGCACGGCTTACGAAGCCCGAAAAGATTGTGTGGTGCGATGGATCGCGGGAAGAGAACGAACGCCTGGCCCAGGAAATGCTGCGCGACGGCACTTATCTATCCCTGAATGAGCAGACGTATCCCGGCTGTTACCTTCACCGCAGCAATCCCAACGATGTGGCCCGCACCGAAGGACTGACGTTTATTTGTACGCGCGAAAAAGCCGACGTAGGACCCACGAATAACTGGATGTCGCCGGAGGAGGGCAAGGCCAAGGTTCGCCCGCTTTTCGACGGGGCCATGAAGGGGCGCACGATGTACGTGGTGCCCTATATTCTGGGGCCGGAGAGATCGCCTTACAGCAAAATTGGCGTCGAGATCACCGACAGCGCTTATGTGGTGGCGAGCATGCGGATCATGTCCCGCATGGGCAAGGTGGCGCTCGACCGGCTGGGAAGTTCGGACGATTTTGTTCCCGGGCTGCATTCGCTGGGGGATTTGAATCCGGACCGGAGGTTCATCCTTCATTTTCCGGAAGAAAAGCTGATCTGGAGCGTCGGTTCCGGTTATGGGGGCAACGCGCTGCTCGGCAAGAAATGCTTCGCGCTGCGAATTGCGAGCTGGATGGCGCGCGGCGAGAGCGCCTGCGGCAAGACGAATCTCGCCATGATGGTTTCCGCACTGGAGAAGCAGGGCTATCGCGTGTGGACGATCGGCGACGACATCGCCTGGATGCGTGTGGGATCCGATGGGACGCTGCGTGCCATCAATCCCGAAGCGGGTTTCTTCGGAGTGGCACCTGGTACCAACGAAAAGACGAACCCGAATATCATGGGCGCGCTGCACAAGAACACGATCTTCACCAACGTGGGTCTGACGCCGTCGCGCGAACCATGGTGGGAAGGAATCGACGGCGCCGTTCCGCAAGGGCTCACTACCTGGAAGGGCGAGCCGTTGAACGGCAATTCGGGGCCGGCGGCGCATCCGAATTCGCGTTACACCGTTCCGGCGTGCCAGTCGCCGTCCATTTCGTCCCACTGGGCCGATCCGGAGGGAGTGCCGATCTCGGCGATTATTTTTGGCGGCCGGCGGGCGCATCTTGCTCCGCTCGTGTACGAATCGCAGAACTGGCAGCACGGTGTGTTTGTGGGTGCGACGATGGCTTCGGAAACTACGGCAGCCGCGACGGGTGCGGTGGGCGTCACGCGGCGGGATCCGATGGCCATGCTTCCATTCTGCGGGTACAACATGGCCGATTACTTCGCGCATTGGCTGAAGATGGGAGCCAAGCTGAAGAATCCGCCGCGGATTTTTCACGTGAACTGGTTCCGGCGCGGGGCCGATGGGAAGTTCCTGTGGCCCGGCTACGGCGA
>JBEKTG010000537.1:0-2506 GCA_049516275.1 Candidatus Acidiferrales bacterium | reverse complement strand
GAACCGCATGCGCACCCTGGTTTGAATCGGCGACCGCTTCCCTAGTGATGCTTCCATTCGCGCTGCCGTTTACGCTTCCGTTGCCACTTCCCTGCTCCGCGAGATGTTTCCGAGCTCCCGCGATGGTAAAACCCTGCTCATAGAGGAGGCGCTTGATTTCGAGAACGGTCTCGATATCTTCGCGGCGGTAGAGGCGATGTCCGCTGGGGCTCTTCACCGGCTGCAGCGTGGGGAATTCGCTTTCCCAGACGCGCAGGACGAACGCCTTGGTTTCCGTCAAGCGGCTGACTTCGCCGATGCGGAACAGGCTCTTTTCCGGAATTTCGCGCGCAGCTTGTGCAGCACTCGCCATGGCTTTTCTGTATCGTAGGCCGATTTCGCGCGGTGTCAACCCCACATCTGTGAATTGCACGGCGCGAAGAAACGGGCTGAGGCGCGGAGATCGAAGGCTCGCGGAAAAGACGCCGCGAGCGGTAGGCTCTGCGCGCCTGCGGGCTGAAAAAAAAAGGCAAAAGCAGATCCTTCACTTCGTTCAGGATGACAAATGGTGAGGGCGGGGGTCGCACAGGTGCAGGCCTCGCCACGGAGCAAGACCCACCCTTGAGAAACGCAAGGGTGGGGCACCCGCAGAAGCGAAAGACGGAGAGGCACAGAACAACCGCTCAGCTACGCTTGCGGGCTTCGCGTTTTTTCTCGGTGCCGCGGCCGTCGCGCTTCTTGAGGCGCTGCATGAAGCGGATGGGCGTGCCGGTGAAGTCGAAGGCGTCGCGCAGGCGGTTTTCGAGGAAGCGCTGGAAGCTGAAGTGCAGCGGCTTGGTCTGGTTGGTGAACAGCACGAACGTGGGCGGCGCTGCTGTGGCCTGCGTGATGTAATAGATTTTTACGTGGCGGCTGGCTGGAGACGTTCCGCGGTCGAGATCGACATTCGCGAGCCAGCGATTGAGCTCCCCGGTGGAAATGCGCCGGTTGCGCGCTTCCACTACGCGGTCGATCTGGGCGTACAGCTTGGTGACGCGATCGCCGGTGAGAGCGGAGAGGAATACCAGCGGCGCGTAGGAGAGAAACTTCAGCTTGCCGCGGACCATCGGTTCGTAATCCGCCAGAAGCTTGCTGGGATTTCCGCCGCCGCCCTTCCCTCCCACGCGCTTTTCTTTCTCGGCTTTCTCCTGCGCGGCCTTCAGGGCGAGATCCCACTTGTTCATCACAATGATCACGGAGCGGCCGGACTGCTCGGCATAACTCGCGATGGTGGCATCGTGCGAGGTGACGCCCACCGACGCATCGGCCACGAGGATGGCGACGTCCGCGCGCTCGAGATGCCTGCGCGCCATGATGACGCTCAGCTTTTCCGCGATGAGGTTCGTCTTGCCCTTGCGGCGAATGCCCGCCGTATCGAGGAAACGGTATTTTTTGCCATTGTGTTCGACCACCGTGTCGACGGCGTCTCGCGTGGTGCCAGGCTCGGGCGAGACGATCGAGCGTTCCGCGCCTACCAGCTGATTGAGCAGCGTGGACTTGCCGACGTTGGGGCGCCCGATAATCGCGATGCTGACATCGGGCTGCGACTCCGTAAATTCACCTACGGGAAAATCCTGAGTCAGCGAATCGAGCAGGGTGTCGATTCCGAAGCCGTGCTCGGCGGAGATGGGGAAAATACGGTCCCCTAGTTCGTAGAACTGCGCAGCCAGCTCGGCCTGTTTGGGCGAGTCCACTTTATTCACGGCGAGCACCGGAGGCTTGCCGGCCCGGCGCAGGAGTTGCGCCAACTCCTCATCGAGGGGGACGGGGCCGGTGCGGCCGTCGACTACCTGTACCACGCAGGAGGCGTTTTCAATGGCAACGCGGGCTTGCCGCAGAATTTCGCCGGGGATGCCCGCTTTGTCCTCGGGCACGATGCCGCCCGTATCGACCACCTCGAACTCGCGGCCTTCCCACTCCGATTTTCCGTAAATGCGGTCGCGGGTGATTCCGGGCTCGTTGGTGACGATCGACCGGCGCGTGCCGGTTAAGCGGTTAAAGAGTGTGGACTTGCCCACGTTGGGGCGTCCGACTATCACAATCGACGGCAGTTTTCGGGTCATCAGGTCTCTTCGTGCGGCGGTTTGAGACTTCTACACTATCACGTCACTGTCACGTCGCGGCGAAACGCAGCGTGCCGCCCCTTCCCCGGAAATCCTCTCAATCCTCCGGGGATAGCTGTATTCCACCGCAGGTCATTTCAAATTACGGTTTTAGCTGGCCGCTGCCCGGTCTCTTCGGCCCGATGAAAGCGAAAAATACCGAATGCTGGAACTTCAAGCTCGCTTTATCTGGAGAAGGTTCGCAAGCGGCGCAATTGTTGCGTTAGCGTTTATCGCCCTGAGCCCCCGCGCTTTAGCGCAATCGACCAGCCAGCCGGACACCTCCAGTTCGAGCGAAGAAGGATCCACGGCGGGCAGCGCGGACGACGCCAGCAAGCCGAATCCACCTTCCCTTCTGACCCCGCTTAGGCCGGTCACTCAAGAAG
>JBEKTG010000536.1:0-2506 GCA_049516275.1 Candidatus Acidiferrales bacterium | reverse complement strand
CGCATCCTCCACGCGCGCGATCGACTCGAGCTGCCACGCTTTCGTGCGTACGAAACCGTGTGCGGGCGCCTTGGGATCGTCGGCCTTGTTGCCGAACCACGGAAAGCAGATGGGGATGCCTCCGCGGATCGCGCGGCCATCCTCCCATCGCGATTGGGAGCTGACGAAAAATGCTTCTTCCCTGCCTGCGGGCTTCCAGGAGGTTACATGCGCGCCGTGCAGGTAGATTTCCCCTTCGGCCCTGGCGGAGGTGACGCGCACCTTGGGCAGGCCGCCGTTTCCTTCCACGATTTGGGCGGCGCCGGGAATTTCCCACCGGCGATTCGACTCCTCGATTGCGGCTTTCATAAGTGTTCCCTCCTCAATTTTACAAAGGCTCCGTTCTCGCAGAGACGGGTATCAGAGTCTGTGTGGCGACTGGCTCAATCACGCGTCAGCGGGTAGAAGGCTCGCGGAAACGGCGCCGCGAGCGGTAGGCGCTACGCGCCGTCGTTATATCGGAACTGGAACCGACACCCTTAGGCCGCGACAACGATGCCCGCTTCGCGCTTGGATGCGGCAGCGCGCGTATTGCAACTTGACCCGAAGACCGACCCTTAAAACCGAAGGGTCGGGCACCCGCAAAGGCTCGCGGAAACGGCGCTGCGAGCGGCAGGCGTTGCGCGCCGTCGTTTTTGCGGCGCGGATACATCCGTGGCCTGATGGAAAAGCGACTTGGCCACGTGGGCTCCTCACATCGCGGTCAGAAGCCGGGGGCTGTGGCTATGTCTCCGGCGAAAAGCACTACCATGGACCGGGGGCCGGCGCGGTAGGTATCGGCGGATACTGGCGGCGCGGACGGCCATTCGACTATGTCGTCGGGAGATTCCAGCGTGGTATCGATCCAGCGGCGCCAGGAATCGCCGGTGCTTTCTCCCGGCGCGGGCAGTTCGAAATCGAGCGGCTCCCAATAGGCATTCAGGATCATGCAAAAGCGCATCTTGCGGTTGGGCGCTTCGGCGCTGAACGCCACGCTGTGCGACTGGTCGCTCCAGTCCGGCTGGTTCAGCTTTACGCCGTGCCAGGCTTTCGACGCCTGCCGGAGCACCTGGTTGAGGCTTTCGTTGCGGCGTTCCGGTTCGAGGTCTCGCAGCAGGCGCCTTTCGGTGAGCAGCGATACGAACCGATGCACATCGGCATTTTTTTCGATCAGGGTCCAGTCGAACCAAGAGGTCTCGTCATCCTGGCAATACGCGTTGTTGTTGCCCTGCTGGGTGCGCCGGACTTCGTCGCCCATCGAAATCATCGGCAAGCCGAGCGACAGCATGGTCACGGCCAGAAAATTCTTTACCAGCCGGTTGCGCAGGCGCTCGACGGCGGGATCGTCGGTGGGGCCCTCGACGCCCCAATTCCAGCTCAGGTTGTCGTTCGCGCCGTCGCGATTGTCTTCGCCGTTCAGCTCGTTGTGTTTCTGGCTGTAGGAGACCAGATCGTTGAGCGTAAAGCCGTCGTGACACGTGACGAAATTTACGCTGGCCTCCGCCTCGCGTTCCTTGTGGCCATAAATCTGCGGGCTTCCGAGCAGACGGTCCGCGAGGCGCGGTACCATCCCGTCGTCTCCTCGAAAGAAGCCGCGCACGTCGTCGCGGAACCTGCCGTTCCATTCCCTCCAGCTGTCGCCGATGAAGTTGCCGACCTGATATAAACCGGCGGCATCCCAGGCCTCGGCGATGAGCTTGGTGCCGGCGAGGACAGGATCGGAATCGATATCCCAGAGCACCGGCGGGTTCGGCATCAAATTGCCCGATTCGTCACGATCGAGAATGGAGGCCAGATCGAAACGGAAGCCGTCCACGTGCATCTGCTCGACCCAATAGCGGAGGCTATCCAAAATCATGCGGCGCACGATGGGATGATTGGCATTGAGCGTATTTCCGGTGCCGCTGTAGTTCGCGTAGCGCGAACGGTCGAGCTCGAGCATGTAATAGGTGCTGTTATCCAGGCCGCGGAAACTCGACGTGGGCCCGTTGTGATCGCCCTCGGCGGTGTGGTTGAAGACAACGTCGAGAATGACTTCGATGCCGGCCCGGTGCAGCGCCTTTACCATGTCCCGAAATTCGTTTACCGGGCCAAGCGGATCCCGGCGGGAGCTATAGCCACGGTGCGGCGCGAAGAAGGATACCGGCGCGTATCCCCAGTAGTTGGTTCGTCCGGGGGGAGCGTCCTGCGTATCGAACTGGAACACCGGAAGGAGCTCAACCGCTGTGATGCCGAGCCGCTGGAGATAGGGAATCTTCTCGATCAGGCCGGCATAGGTGCCACGCTTTTTCTCGGAAACCCCTGAACTGGGGTGCCGGGTGAAGCCCCGCACGTGCATTTCGTAAATGATGGTGCGGGAAGAGGGCCGGCGCAGCAGCTTGTCGCCTTCCCAGTCGTAGGCGGCTGGATCGACCACGACGCTCTTCATCGCGGTGGCGGCGTTGTCGCCTTCGAGGCGCGCGGCATCACGGCTGTAATTGCCCGGGAC
>JBEKTG010000535.1:0-2506 GCA_049516275.1 Candidatus Acidiferrales bacterium | reverse complement strand
GACATATCGTCGGTTTGAATGCCTATGATCGGCTGCCCCTGCGCGAGCTTCTCGACCGCTGGATTCAGGTGCAGAGGCGCTTGCTGGGCTAGCACTACGCTGGCGGGCGCAGCTAGTGCGGCAATTACTGCGATCGTCGCGATCGCCGATGACATCACACGGCGACCCCAGAACCGCGAGGTAATGCGTTGCAGCTGTAGCGAGTTCATGAGCAGAGTCTCCTTCGGCGTACAGAGCTTCACAATTTAATTGCGCCGCATATCTCAGCCCGGCGGCGGCAGCCTTACGCCGAGGACGTCGCGCAGATAGTTGATGTTGTGCGCGATGTAATCGTCGATGGCGACATCGATGTTTCCGCCGATGGCGTCGAAGCCGTCGTCACCCTTTCTTGGGCCATCGAGGTCGAAGACCACCCAGCCTTTGAAGTGGCGGTCGCGCAGGAGCTTGAACACGGCCGGGAAATCGACGCCGCCTCCGCCCAGATTGTGATAGACGCTGGCTACCTTGTTGTGTTCCTCCTCGCTTGGCGTCGCGGTATTGCCGCGATATTTGGCGTAGGTGTCTTTCAGATGGACTTCGACGATTCGCGGGAAATAATCGTTGATGATCTGCACCGGATCGCCGCCGCCGAGGACCAGGTGCCCGGTGTCCGGCGTCATCCAGACATAGTGCGGATCGGTGAGATCCATGACCCGGCGCATTTCTTTTTCGCGCTCCATGGGCCCCCATATATGAGGATGCGGCGCCAGGCGGACTCCCATGGCAAGGGTTTGGCGGCCGATCTCGTTGAGGGTGTCGGCGAGCCGCTTGAGCTGCTCGTCGCTCGGCCCGCCGGGCGGACGCCGGCCCAGGTTGACCTTCCAATGGTCGCAGCCGAGGGGCTGGAGAAAATCACGCGCGAACGCCACATGATCGGCGATGGTTTTGGGAATTTGGTCGGGATCGATGAAATTTGTCGACTGGGTTCTTCCTCCGTTGGAGCAGTCGATGAAGGTGAGGCCCGCGTCATCGAAAATCTTCTTGAGTGCTAGTGGATTGCTGCGGTAATTCTCGATGGCGTTCGGGTAGGGCTCGATGCCCTGGAGTCCGAGGGCGGAGATTCTGTTGACGGCCCAGACGATGTCATGCTGCGGCGTCCACAGGGAACTGGTGCTGCCGAAAAGAATGTCGGGATTGACGGGGTCGAGCGGCTGATGCGGAGTCGCGGCCCACGCCGAGCGCGGCGTCATGAGGTTGGCAGCCGCCGTGATGCCCGAAAACGCCAGGGCGGAGGTGAGAAATTCGCGCCGCTTGAGTCCGCGTTCATTGGCTTTCACAGACATAGGCACCTCCGGATATCTTTGCCGCGTCTCGCTCGGCCTGGGCTTCGGTCAGTGAGAAACACGCTGTCGATCTCCATCTTGTCAACATACCGAATAGGGAAATATGCGAGGGCCGGTCAGGGCCTGCGACTGGCGCATCGTACGCTTCTCGCCTACCTCTGCGCAACGAATGTTCGCCTATTGCGCGAAAAGTTCATGCGGCCACGAAGCCGGCTGGCGGCTTGCGTGCGGAGGCAATCGGGTATAAGTTGCCCTCGAACGGTAGATCAAAACGGAGAGATCGGCACACTCGATGAAGGGTGACTTGATGACGAAATCGAAACCAGCAGCTCCCAGGCTTATGGCGATCGCCTGGCTTATTTTTGGCTTTGTTCTCTTTGCTGCGATTGTGCGGATGGAGGCGGCGCCGCGGGGCGGCGGCGCAGCGACCCAGGCTGAGGCGAATCGTGTGCCGGTGAACGCGGATGATATCGGCGGCGTGGTGACCAGTGCGAAGGGGCCGGAAGCCGGCGTGTGGGTGATTGCGGAAACCACGGATTTCCCGGTGAAGTTTCGCAAGATCGTGGTCACCGATGATCGGGGGCGCTATCTGCTCCCCGAACTGCGCAACGCGAATTACAAGGTTTGGGTGCGCGGGTATGGGCTTGTGGATTCGGCGCCGGTGACTGCCACGCCGGGGAAAACGCTGGCGCTGACCGCTGTGATCGCTCCCGATGTGCGCGCGGCGGCGCAGTATTATCCCGCTAACTACTGGTATTCGTTGGTGAAGATTCCGCCGAAAAGCGCCTTTCCGATGAAAATCCCTCCGCCTCCATCCGAAGACGGGCCGGAGCGTTTCATCGATTGCCGGGGAGGCGACCCTAATTGCCTCGCCCTGTCCAACTCGGGCAAGATTCCCAGCCCGCCTCACGTTAGCCCGGCAGGCCTCAGCATCGAGGACGTGCGCAATGGCCTGGAGGTATCGAACCAGGGGGAGTATATCTTCAACATCAAGCGCGGTTGCGAAGACTGCCATCAGATGGGCAACAAGGTGACGCGCGAGATTAACAAGAATGTAGGCGCCTTCGCCAACAGCTCTATGGCTTGGGAACGCATGCTGAAATCCGGGCAGGTGGGCGGAGAGATGCTGGCGGATGTGGATACGCGCTTCGGGCACGAACGCGGACTGGCGCTGTTCGCGGATT
>JBEKTG010000534.1:0-2525 GCA_049516275.1 Candidatus Acidiferrales bacterium | reverse complement strand
CGCGGTTTCCGCGCCAAAACTAAAGCCAACAAAAACTTCGCTACCTTCATGCCGCCGAACCATCAGAGTCGCTTTTGCCTGATCGTCCAACTCGACCCGAAGGCTCTGCGCGTCCCTGCCCAGGTGACTCAGCGCCGGAATTTCGCGGCGCAACCGCAGTAGCTCTTTGTAAAACTCCAGCAGAACGCGATGCCGGCCTTCCTGCCTCAGGTCCCAGTGGAGCTTCGACCGCTGGAATGTCTGCTCATCCTGCGGGTCCGGGAGCTCGCCCGACCACCGGAAATCCGCAAACTCCTCGCCTCTACCCTTGCGCACCGCGTCAATGATCGCCGGATCGCTGTGGCTGACGAAGTACTGAAACGGCGCAGTCTCGCCGTATTCCTCGCCCATGAAGAGCAGCGGCACGTACGGCGACAGCAGAACCGCCGCCGCAGCGAGTTTCAATTGCTCGAACGACGCGACGGAAGTGAGCCGGTCCCCGACCTTTCTATTCCCCACCTGGTCATGATTTTGCGCGAACACCACAAAGCGCTCGCCGGCGAGCCCACCGGAGGAATTCCCATGCCGCCGTTTCCGGAATTTCGAATATTCACCCTGGTAGACAAATCCCTCGCCAAACGCCCGCGCCAGATCGGCCACACCGGAAAAATCCTCGTAGTAGCCTTCCTGCTCGCCGGTAAACGCGGCGCGCAGCGAATGATGAAAATCGTCGTTCCATTGCGAATCGAGACCCCAGCCGTCCTGTTCGCGCGGGACCACGATTCTGCGGTCGTTCCGATTGCTTTCCGCGATCACGCCCACCTCGCGGCGCAACTCTTGCCCTTTGCTCTGGCAAGCGGCTGCCAGCTCTTCGATGAACGACCTCGCCGAAGGGTCCACAATCGCATGGATCGCGTCGAGGCGCAGGCCGTCGATGTGAAACTCTTCGATCCATTGCACAGCGTTGTCGATAAAATACCGACGCACCTCATCGCTGTGAGCCTGTTCGAAATTCAGCGCCGCGCCCCACGGCGTCTTGTACATGTCGGTGAAGTAGTAGCCAAAATCGGAGGCGTAATTCCCTTCCGGGCCGAGGTGGTTGTAAACCACGTCGAGCACGACCGCGATTCCGTGCGCATGGCACGCATTCACGAGCCTCTTCAATCCCGCCGGGCCCCCGTAGGAATCCTGCACCGCATACGGGTACACGCCGTCGTAACCCCAATTGCGGTTGCCCGGGAACTGTGCGACCGGCATGATCTCAATCGCGGTGATGCCGAGCGCTTTCAAATCCTGAATGCGCGGAACGATCGCATCGAAAGTGCCTTCCGGTGTAAACGTGCCGGTATGCAGTTCGTACAGAACGTAGTCGCGCAGCGGCAAGCCGCGCCAGTTCGCATCGCTCCAGTCGAAAAGGTCGCCCACCACTTGCGAAGGACCGTGCACCCCCTGAGGCTGAAATCGCGAGGCTGGATCGGGCCGCTCCGTCTCCCCATCCAGGCGATAGCGGTACAATGCGCCCGGGCCTACACCCTCCGCTTCGACGTAAAAATATCCGCGTTCCAGGCGCTGCATCGGCACCACGCGATCAGCGGGGCTCAAAAGATGCACATCCACTCGCTCCGCCTTCGGAGCCCACACCAGAAAACTACAGCGATTCTCCGGAAAGCAGCGCGCACCAAGCGGTATCTCAAATGGGGATGTCACCAGAAAGCAGCCTTTCAGCGGCCCATTAGAGCCGGCGAGCGAGCAATTGCGAAATTCCCGCCAGCGGAATGCCAGCCCATGACGGGCGATTATTCAGTTCGTAGCCAAGTTCGTACACGGCTTTTTCGAGCAGCTGAATTTGCAATACAGCGGATATCTCCTCGCGACTGGGAGGCAGGAAGGCTCCCGATTGCGCTGCGTCGAAATACGAAGCCAGAAAACGGGAAGCCGCCCACCCGTACCAGTTTTCGGCCCATGCAGCGGGATTCTCCATACGATCCATGGCGGCGTTCACCGCGGGTGTGGCCGAATCACCGGCCGCGCCGAGCAAGTGCGCAAAAGCCGCATAGTGAAACGAGCGCACCATGCTGGCCACGTCCTGGAGAGCGGAACGCTTGGCGCGGCGTTCCGCCAGCGGGCGCGCCGGTTCGCCTTCGAAATCGATGATCACGAAATCAGAGCCGGTATAGAGAACCTGCCCCAAATGATAATCGCCATGGATGCGAATGCGCTTCCCGCCCGCGGGGACGGTCGAGCGCCTATCGAACTTTTCGAGAATCTCGGTCTCGCGGCCAAAAACTTCTCTCGCAAGGCCCCTGGCGCCCGGGTGCAAGCCGTCTGCCTTTTGCCGGAGCAGCGCTAGATTTCGCACCGCGAGTTCACGGGCGGCGTTCGCGACCTCGCGTTGAAAGGAAGGAGTGAATGCCTCCGGCGCGAAGGCCGGATCCGCCGGATCGGAGGCGAGGGCAAGATGCAGCTGCGCCGTTCGTTTCCCGAGCAGCCCCACTTTTTCGAGATAGGCGCCCATCAGCTCCGATGCGAGCGGCGGGAGAACTGAA
>JBEKTG010000533.1:0-2534 GCA_049516275.1 Candidatus Acidiferrales bacterium | reverse complement strand
GGCCGTCGCCAAAGGGCAATTTCACATTTACCCCGTCGCGACGATCGAGCAGGGAATCGAGATTCTCTCCGGCGCGCAGGCGGGCAAGAGGAACGCCTCGGGAAAATTCGAGCCGGAGAGCGTGTTCGGGAAGGCCGACGCGCGGCTGAGCGAAATGGCGATGACCATGCGCGATTTCGATTAGAAAAGAAAGACCCACCCTTAAAAAGCGAAGGGTGGGGCACCCGTAACTGCAAAAAACAAAAGCCAAGTTTTGGTTGTCATTGGAACTTCGAGCTTTAAACCCCACAGGCTAAAGGAAACGATGCGTTTCCAGCTCGACCTGCTTGGTCTGGCCATTCCGCTCGATCAGCAGGTTGTATTTGTGGCCGATCTGCGTGAAGAGGTCGCGAATTTGGCCCAGCGTAAGATCCGCGGCGGCGTCCTCGTCGATGCCGGCGATGACGTCCCCCTTCTGCAGGCCCGCGGCGGCCGCCGGCGTGTTCGGCCCCACCTCCACGATTTCGAAGGTCTTCAGCGCCGGGCCTTTGGCAATCACTCCGATGCCGCTCTTGTCTTCTTCCTCTTCATCGGTGAAATGAGTATTGGGCTGGAGGATCATCTGGTGGTGGGGATAATCGAAAACCACCGTAAACCGCCGCAGCATGCCGCCGCCAATTTCTCCCGCGATGCGCGGGTCGGAAGTTCCGGGCGGGTCCGCCTTGGAGAAGGTCACCAGCGCTTCTTCCGCGAAGTAAGGCCCCAGCTGAAATCCCTTCGAGCGTCCCACCAGCGCGCCCTGCGCGTTATCGGTCTCCGAGTCCCACACGGGAATCATCTTCCAGTGCGAGCGAAGCAGACGGTGGGCTTCGGCGTAGCGATTGGAAATCACGACGGACGTGTCGAGCGCCGTATTGACGATGAAACCGCCCTCGAGAGTCTTCCCGCGCGGCTCGGTGAATTTTGCTGCCACGATCGGGACGCCGCCTGCAAACGTGAGCGGAAGCGATTTCCCCGTGCCTGAATACTTGTAAACGCCGGGATCGTACAGCCGCACGGTTTGGCGGCCATAATCGATCTCGACCACGACGCGCTCGAAAAAATCGTTGCCGAGAGTTCCCTCGTAGTCGCGCCCCATCTGCGTGCCGAAATTCGGGCTTGCCTGCTGAGGCAGCACCGCCAGCGGGATATCGAGCCCATGCAGGTTGAGCATGGCGCCTTGCGATGAGGCCAGGCCCAGTTCGGCGGCGCGGTGCGGATCGATGGAGGAAGCTGTCGCCGTTGAATCCAGCACGAAGTAAGACGGGCGGCTCTGATTCACGCCGACCGGGAGAAATGTGACGTTGCCAGTAAAGTCGGCCGGAATCTCGGCGGCGTTCCCGGCGAAGTTGAACTGCGCCGCTCCCGAGACGGCTGGAGCGTGCGGGGCAGGCGCCTGCGCCCGCGAAGTGGCGTGCGGGAAAGAGAGGCACACGCACGCCACGGCCGGCAGAACGATTCGAACGCAGATTTGATAACGCGAAGAAGCCTTCAAATTTCCGAGCCCGCTGCTAAAGTGACGCGTGCCATTTTCCCCCACGAAAGCTGGACGATAAAAGCGCAAAATCAGTTGGTTCGTTTCAGTTTGAAATCGAGTTCCAGCTGGATTTTATCGTCGACGCTCAGCAGCCGCGCGAGAGACGGCTTGGTGAGGCCGAAGGTTGCGAACGTGAAGTCCGTGTTGGCGCGGCCGGCAACCACGTCTTTGCTGTAGGTGGCGTAGCCGTTGAGCGTTACTTCTTTGGTGACGCCGTGGACGGTGAGGTCGCCCACAAGCTGAAAGCCGGTCTGGCCGGTCGGGCGGTCGGGAGCGGGCAGAGGAAATGTGACGCCCTGGATGTGCTTGGGAGCAAATTCGGCGGTGGGGAATTTGTCCGTTTCCAGCGTACGGTTCTTGACGAAGCCGTCGCGCATGTCCTGATCGCTCTTGAGATTTCGAAGGTCGATGGTGAGCTTCGATTTGCCGGCATCGATCGAGCCATCCGGAAGGATTACGATGCTTCCCGTAATCGAATCGGTGGAACCGACGGCATCATCCGGGAAGTTCAAGCCCGCCAGTTGTTCGCGCACGCGGTAGGTGGCCTTGCTGCCATCAGTAACGTCGAGCTGAATGGGGGCCGCGCCTGGCTTCGCCTGTGCTGCCGCCCCGGGGACTCCGCCGAAAAGGAGTTCCGCCGCAAAAAGCAATCCAATCACGCATCCGAATAGAGGACCCAACGAGGTTCGCTTGCGATTCATCGCCGACCTTCTCCTTTTCGTTCGTTTGCCTGTGGGGTGAGTGCCCGCAAACGAAATGTTGAAGTCCGCATGATACACCCTCACGGGCGCGAAACGCCTCGGGTTTGCAAAACGGTCATTGACAACGGGCGCCCGGCGTCCAATGATGCCGGTTCCCGAACGCCTGTCTCTAACGGAGGATGGCGAATGTCAAAATGGATGCGGCATGCGGTGCTGGCGGCGACCGTAGTGCTGGTGGCGGTCTTGTCTTGTCTGGCGCAAGACGGGTCGGTCAGCCT
>JBEKTG010000532.1:0-2539 GCA_049516275.1 Candidatus Acidiferrales bacterium | reverse complement strand
CGGTCGTCAATCTGGCGGGAGAGAAACATCGTGCGGTAGATGCGGATCAAGGTATCGCGCGTCAAGCCGCGAAGCCTGTCTCGGTCAGGACGATCTGTCTTGAGTTTCACGTGAGAGGCCAAGAGAGTTGCCTCCGATCCGAATGCGAAAGGCCGCCCGGCAGATTCCCTTCGCCTCATTATATCCAAATGCGAGCCGGGTAAACAAAGAAGGCGATTCCCGGCGACGCGAACCTTGCACTTGTTACACCGATTGCATCGGCAAGTCCATCAGTCGAGCGAGTCGAAAAGCTCGGCGGTGGCGGCAAAGGCGGCGTCGCCGTGGCGAATGGTCTCGCCCTTGGCGGACTTGAAAGGCTCTTCGGAGGGGATGCGGTCGAGCCAGCGCTGCAGCGTGAGCTTCTCGTGATCCGAAAAATCGAGACGGATCAGGAGGCGGACGCCCGAGGCGGCTTTGCCATCACCTCCCGCAGCACTCTTCGCTTTCGCAGAACCCTTTTTCGCCGTCTTGCCTTTTGCCTCGGCCGCCTCATTCGCGTCGCCAGCTGCGGCGCCCGCGCTGCCGTTCGATTCCTTGCGGTCGAACTTCAGCAGGATTTTCTTGCCGAGGCGAAAACCCTGCTGCCACGCGTCTACCTTGTGCCGTCCCTGCTGCGCCGCTTCTTCATTCGTTCCAAAATCAAAGATCAGTATCGATTGGGCCATGCATCTTCTATATCGGCGCAAGGTCGTTGTGTCAAGTTTGATGCGACCCGCGGCCAACGATCGGGACACAGCACGAGAAATCCTCGCCGCTTCAGCCCGCTGAAGAAAGCGACGCGAAGCGAGGCGGCTGGCGTGCTAAGATGCTGTCGACAATTTTGAGGCGATGGAGTTCGCCTGAACCGTCCGTGAAGGACTGATGACTCCTGGCCGCCGACGGCGCCCAGGAGTTTTTTGCTTTTAGGGCTAAGCCCGGCACAAAGGAAGGAAGGCACTGTGCGAATTACTCTGCTAATCGTGTTTGGCATCGCGGGGACGCTGGCGCGCTACGGATTGCAGGGATTCGTGCAGGCGCGAACCGGCTCGACCTTCCCCATGGGCACGCTGGTGGTGAACCTGATCGGGTGCTTTCTGCTGGGCATCATCGGCGAATACGCGCTCACTCACCTGACGATCCCGCCGGACTGGCGCATCGGGATCACCGTGGGCTTCTTCGGGGCATTCACCACGTTTTCGAGCTTCAGTTACGAAACGGCGCGCATGCTGAACGACGGCGACTGGATGCGCGCGAGCGTCTACGTGCTCTCGAGCGTGATCGGGGGCCTGCTCGGGGTATTTGGCGGGATGCGCATCGCGGACCGTATATGACGACTTCCGAAGGAGGCGCTATGGAGCATTCGAAGCACGAGCGATTTGAAGGCGAGCGGACGCTGATGCGCATTCATATCGGCGAATCGGACCGCTGGCACGGCAAGGCGCTGTACGAGGTGATCGTCGAACTGCTGCGGCGTGAGAATTTCAGCGGGGCCACAGTGCTGCGCGGCGTCGGAGGCTTTGGGTCATCGAGCATCTACCATACGGAGAAAGTGTTGCGGCTTTCGCAGGACCTGCCGGTGGTGATCGAGTGCGTGGAAGCCGCCGAGCGCATCGAAAGCATTCTGCCGCGCCTCGATGAGATGATCGGCGGCGGCCTGGTGACACTGGAAAAAGTGCGGGTGATCCTCTACCGCTCGGGCAAAACATCCGCGAAAAAATAACCCTTCGCGCAAGAATCCCTGAAAACCGGAATTTCCGCTCTTGCATCGCGGCGGCCTGCGTGCTACGTTGAGCGAACAAAAGGCGAAGCAGCGCGTACTGCGATCCGGGGCCGTGCTGCGTCTGGAGGAGCGTTCCATGCCAGCAGCGGGCCAGGAAGCGGCGCGGCAGCGGCGGTCAGAGCAAGAGTCGATACTCCCACCCGAGGCGCAGCTTGCCCTCCGGCGAGGCGCGGGCACCGCAAGCACAATCGACACGGTGCAGGAGGTGCTCAGCTCGCTAGCGGCGCGTTATCGCGCCGACGAAGTACTCACCGCGGTGCGCCACATTCCCGCGCGCGCGGCACAATTCCGGCCGATGCCGGAGTGGGTGCGCCCCGAACTCGCAGCCGCTTACGCCGCGAAGGGCATCGAGCAACTCTATTCGCACCAGGCAGCGGCGGCGGAACTCGCTCACTCCAAAAAAAACTTCGTGGTGGTGACGCCGACCGCCTCCGGCAAAACGCTCTGCTACAACCTGCTCGTACTGAATGCGGTGCTTGAGAATCGCGACACGCGGGCACTCTACCTTTTCCCCACCAAAGCGCTTGCGCAGGACCAGCTCGCGGAGTTGCACGACCTGGCGACGCGTCTCGACGACTGCTTTGGCGTGTTCACCTACGACGGCGACACGCCGAGCGACGCGCGCAAGGCCATCCGCGAGCGCGGGCATGTGATCCTCTCGAACCCGGACATGCTGCATACCGGCATTCTGCCGCACCACACGAAATGGGTGCGGCTGTTCGAGAACCTGCGCTACATCGT
>JBEKTG010000531.1:0-2539 GCA_049516275.1 Candidatus Acidiferrales bacterium | reverse complement strand
TCGGCGAGAAACTCCAACCGCTGCCTGGCAGCGTCGACCTCCGGAGCCAGTTCCGCGAGCTTCTTCTCCTGCGCAACAGTCTTTTGCCGGAGTTCGTCGAGATCGCCCTGCCCTTCCGGCGAGCCGCTGCCCCGCAGCCGGAAAATTTGCGTGAACCGGTCGTCCGCTTCTCCGATGCGCGCCGCCACCTCATCATGCTCCCGCTCGATCCTCGCGAGTTCCGACCGCAGCAGGCGAGCCTGTTCGAGAAGGCGTTCGTAGCCTTTGCGCGCCTTGCTCAGCTCCTCGGAGTTGTCTTCGTCCGAAACGATGTCGCGGACGAAATCGAGCAATACCGCCTCGAAGACCGCGAACCGGTCCGGATCGTTCATGAAGTTGCCGAGAAGAACGTAGTGCTCGAGAAACAGGTATTCGTCGTTCCCGCCCTCCACGAAAAGGAAGCGGTTCTGGAGCAACTCGTAGGTTTCGCGAAAGTCTTCGCCGAAGATCGCCCGGCGCGATTTCCAGAGAGTGCCTTCCTCCACTTCCCGCCACACATGCCCGATCGTTTCCCCGACTTTGCGGAAAATGTTCTTCCGGTCCGCCTGAATATCGGAAATCTTCGACCGCATCACGTGAGCCTGCTCGCTGTGCTCGAACAGCTCGCCGCGCGAGCGGATCCAGTCTTTGCACTCCACCAGAGTGCTCGAAAACTGGTTCCCCAGCTCCATGTTGATGAATTTCAGCAGCGCCAGCCGGTGCAGCACGTCCGGCTCGATTGAGCCCAGGGCCTTGGCCTGGGTCGTTGACGCCTCCAGTACCTCGGTCAGCAGCTTGCGGAAGGTCGCGTGTTCGGGCGGCGTGGTTTTCTTCAGATTCTTGCCGTAGACCAGCGTCACGTTCACCGTCTGCCGGATGAGGTCCAGCAGATACTGGCGCGCAAATTCCACAAATAGAGGGCTCAGGAAAACGTCATAATGGATGTTGTCGATGCCCAGCGTGAGGCTGCTCAGACGGATGTCGGCGGAGTACGGCTCAAGCTTCATCCGTGCCGGATGGGCGAGAGCAGGCATAATTCGGGTGTCGGACATCAATCTCTGCTGTTAGATTATCCCCACCGAGGCGGGCCACTATGGTGAGACCCATCGAAGGGGGCGTAAACGTTAACGCCGGAACGCCGCCCGGAGAGCTCCCTGATGAGTTTCCAGACGGCGCGCCGGAAGACCTCTTCGAAGGCCCTCCTCAAGCCATTTCTGCCGCGGGCGATCTGGGACCGTGCTTGTATCTGGGACCTTCCGGTCAGCGCTGCAGCCGCCGAGCCGTCGAAGGCGGCTTCTGCGCACTCCATCAGCCGGGCGCCGGCCAGTTCCAGGGCTTGTCGATTCCGCAGCTCTCCCGGCGCGGCGTTGCGGTGATCGGGCTTCTCGCCGTGCTCTGGCCGGTACTCGCCGACATCGTCCGGGAATTGATCCGTCTTCTCCACTGATCCCAGCGTTTCCCGCGCAAACCCTGTCGCGAAATTCAATTTTCCGGATAGAATGGCAAGCCATGTCAAAAATAATGGAAGGTAAAACAGCAATCGTTCTCGGCGTATGGAACAAGTGGAGCATCGCATATGCGATCTCTCAAGCGTACGTTCGCGAAGGCGCGAAGCTCGTCCTCACCTATCAGAATGAACGCGCCAAGCCGGCCGTCGAGGAACTCGGGCGCGAACTCGGCGCCGTGGATTTCTTCCCTTGCGACGTGCAGACACCCGGTGATATCGACAAACTGGCTGAGTCCCTCGGCGCGGCCGGGCACAAGCTCGACGCAGTGGTTCACAGCATCGCCTCGGCGAACCACGAAGACCTCAACCGGCCCTTTCTCGATACCTCGCGCGAGGGCTTCACCTTCGCCCTCGGCGTAAGCGCTTACTCGCTGGTCGCCCTGTCGAAAGCGCTCTCACCATTGATGACATCGGGCGGCTCGATTATGACGCTTACCTATCTCGGCTCAACGCGCGTGGTCACCAATTACAACGTGATGGGAGTGGCAAAAGCGGCACTCGAAGCCGAAGTGCGTTACCTGGCCGGCGAGCTGGGGCAAAAAAATATCCGCGTAAACGCCATCTCGGCGGGCCCGATCAAAACCATTTCCGCCCGCGGCATCAAAGACTTCTCCAAGGTGCTCGATTTCGTGGCGCAGCACGCGCCCCTGCGGCGCAACACGGACCCCGCCGAAGTAGCCGACACGGCCGTTTTCCTCGGGAGCGACCTCGGCCGCGGCGTCACCGGAAATATCATCTTTGTCGATGCAGGATTTCAGATCGTAGGGCTGTAGCTTCTCAGGAATTCTCGCGGCTCGCCGGAACCTCAAAAGCATCGTCGATGGAAATGCGCCGCGTGTCTTCCGCCACATGTTCCAGGTGGATGCGGACCACCGGCCAGTCCATGCGCAGCGCGAATTTCTCCGACCACTCCACGATCACAATCGCCCGCTCGCTGAACACATCTTCCAGTCCCAGCGTCTCGAAATCGTGGAAGCTCACCACGCGGTAAAGGTCCACGTGGTAGACGCGCGT
>JBEKTG010000530.1:0-2541 GCA_049516275.1 Candidatus Acidiferrales bacterium | reverse complement strand
CGATTTCGGGAAGGTCGGATTTCTACGTGTGCGCGGCCTGGTGGACGCACAACCGCTTTATGTGGGAAGCCTCACCATCAAAGGCGCGCCGCACAAGGTGGTTTTCGTTGCTACCGAGCACGATCTCGTTTACGCGTTTGATGCGGATACGTTCTCGCCGCTCTGGCGAACCTCACTGCTGGGCGCGGGTGAAACGACCAGCGACAATCGCGGGTGCCAGCAGGTGACGCCCGAAATCGGAGTTACAGCCACACCCGTGATCGACTTGAGAAGAGGGACCAACGGCGCGATTTACGTCGTGGCGATGTCGAAGGACGGACGGGGACAATATTTCCAGCGCCTGCACGCGCTCGATTTAACGACAGGTTCCGAGCTCCCTGGGAGCCCGCAAACAATTACAGCAACCTTTCCGGGAACGGGCGCAGCCAGCAGGAACGGCCAGACTTCATTCGATGCGAAACAGTATGAAGACCGCGCTGCCTTGCTGCTGTCGAAAGGCGTCGTTTACACCTCGTGGGCTTCGCATTGCGACCGCGAGCCTTATGGTGGCTGGGTGATCGCTTACGATGCCGCCACGCTTCAAAAAGCCTCCGCCATCAATCTCACCCCCAACGGCACGCAAGGCGCGATCTGGATGACCGGAGACGGCCCGGCCGCGGACCAGGCCGGCAACGTGTATCTGCTCACGGGCAACGGAACCTTCGATACGTCCCTTGATTCGAAAGGGTTCCCCGCCCAGGGTGATTTCGGCAACGCATTCGTGAAGCTTGCGATGCGCGGCGGCCAGCTGACGGTGACCGATTACTTCACCATGCACAACACGCTGGAGGAATCGGAGCGGGACGAAGATATCGGTTCGGGGGGAATTATTCTCCTTCCCGATGTGAAAGATGCCTCCGGCAGAGTGCACCACCTTGCCGTGGGCGCGGGAAAGGACCAGATCGTCTACATTGTGGATCGCGATTCGATGGGCAAATTCGACGCGAACGGCGACAAGGCGTACCAGGAAGCAATCGGGGCTATTGCGGGCATGGAGTTTGCCACGCCTGCTTACTTCAATGGCGCGATTTATTTCGGGGCTTTTGATGACGCTGTTCGGGCCTTCCCATTGTCCAATGGAATGGTCCCGCGCTCGCCGGCCTCGCAGACGATGACAAGGTTCGTCGATCCCGGAACGACTCCAAGTGTTTCAGCGAATGGAACCCTCAATGGAATCGTCTGGGCGGTTGAAAACTCCATCCCCGCTGCACTGCACGCGTACTCGGCCAGCGACCTGAAGAAGGAGCTTTACAACAGCAACCAGGCCGGGACGCGCGATCAGTTCGTGAATAACAAATTCATCGCGCCGATTATCGCCGATGGCAGAGTCTATGTCGGAACCCCAACCGGCGTCGCGGTCTTTGGATTATTGAAGTAGCTCTGCGTGCCTTTCAAATCCATGTCGGCATGTCCAAAAACGAAGTGGCGCTCACTGGCATCACTGTTTAGATCGTGCCGGATAAGTCTTGGTAAACATGTTCCGCTGGTTGGTAACGCTGAATGTCCCATCCGCCTGCGCGGACACCTTGATCCAGTAGGCTTTGCCATTGTGAGGCGGCGGAGCAGGCGACCGGGGTTCGCGCAATACGTACTCGTCCGCCGGCGGCGGCATCGGCTCGACGGGCATTGCCGTCATGGGATCGTCGAGAACGTTTGCAATGAACAGCCCTGGCACCGTGTACTCCTGCCCGCTGAGCAGCGAGAAATGAAGCTCCCATAGATTCTCGAGGCCGGGTGAGGTGTAAAAGGTTTTCATCGTTTCCGGCCGGCCGCCCTTACGGATTCCATTGTTCATAATAATGACGCGCGGGCGAAGCGCATGAACGAGCGCCGGCGTATTGGCGACCACCAATGAATGATTGGAAACCACAAACACGTCGGTGGTGCCGATGGGGTTGTTCGGACACATCAGCTCGAATTCCTTGTTCCAGGTGAGGTCGCCCAAATGCACGATCCGAAACTTTCCGAATGCGACCACGCTGCCGAGGGAACTCGGGTTCTCGACTCCGCCGTCGTCATCCTTGTCCCTGGGCTGGAAACTCACGCATTCCGGATTGGGACGACCGCCTCCGGGGAGGGGCGTCTTAATAACTCCGCCTGCCGCGGTCACCACGCGCCAGTCAAGGCCGGCGACTGGAATCCTATCGCCCGCCTTCACCACCGTGTGCTTCGACTTGGCATAGAGCTCGGGATAGATGTTCTTGAGAAATTCTTCGCCGTGAACGTTGGGCTGCTGCAGGTTCGGGCCGTGGTCGATGAAATTCCTTATCTCGATGCGCGAGGCGAGCTCGGCCGTGCCGCCGAAATGATCGCCGTGCCAGTGCGTGGTGATGAGATTATCGAGGTGCGTGAGGCCGGCATCTTTGGCGGCATCCAGGATGCGGTTCACATCCCTGGAGTTGGGACCGCCGCTGCCCGTATCCATAAGCACCGATTCGCCGGACGGCGAAACAAACAAGGTGGCGTTCCCGCCCTCCACGTCAATCACGTAGATGTCGAATG
>JBEKTG010000529.1:0-2541 GCA_049516275.1 Candidatus Acidiferrales bacterium | reverse complement strand
AGACCGCATTGGTGAAGCTTCAGTTCAGGGCCAACCACGATGACGGAGCGGCCGGAGTAATCGACGCGCTTACCGAGCAGGTTCTGGCGGAAGCGGCCCTGCTTGCCTTTGAGAGTGTCGGAGAGCGACTTGAGCGGACGGTTGTTGGCGCCGCGCAGTACGCGACCGCGGCGGCCGTTATCGAACAGAGCGTCGACGGCTTCCTGCAGCATGCGCTTTTCATTGCGCACGATGACGTCCGGCGCATGCAGTTCCATCAGCTTCTTGAGGCGGTTGTTGCGGTTGATGACGCGCCGATAGAGGTCGTTGAGATCGGAAGTGGCGAAGCGGCCGCCATCGAGCGGCACGAGAGGACGCAGTTCCGGTGGGATGACCGGGAGCACGTCGAGAATCATCCACTCCGGCTTGTTGCCGGACTTGCGGAAGCTTTCGACTACGCGCAGGCGCTTGGCGAACTTCAGCTTCTTCTGCTGGGAAGTCTCGGTCTTCATCTTTTCGCGAATGTCTTCGCTGAGGAATTCGACATCGACCTTCTTCAACAGCTCCTTGATACCTTCGGCGCCCATCATGGCGACGAACTTACCGGCGGTGACGGGATCCTGCTCGAGCTGGCGCTTGCGCTCGTCGGAGATGACTTCGCCCTGCTGCAGTTCGGCAACTTCGCCCGGATCGACAATCACGTAGGCTTCGAAGTAGAGCACGCGCTCGAGCTCACGCAGAGTGATATCGAGCAGGTGGCCGATGCGCGAGGGCAGCCCCTTGAAAAACCAGACATGGGAGCAGGGGCTGGCGAGTTCGATGTGCCCCAGGCGCTCGCGGCGGACGCGGGCCAGCGTCACTTCGACGCCGCACTTGTCGCAGATTACGCCGCGGTGCTTCATCCGCTTGTACTTGCCGCAGAGACATTCCCAGTCCGTGACGGGTCCGAAGATCCGCGCGCAGAAGAGGCCGTCGCGTTCCGGCTTGAACGTGCGGTAATTGATTGTTTCCGGCTTAGTGACTTCACCATGGCTCCAGCTTCGGATCTTTTCCGGAGAAGCCAGAGAGATTCGGATAGAGTCGAAGTCGGCGATTAAATTCGCTCGGTCGTACGGAGAGGATCGCATTTTTTCTCCTAAGAAAAATCAAAAAAACCAAATAAGAATGGGCGGGCGGTCAAGCCCGCCCCACAATTAAATTACGCTTAGTCCGCTGCTAACGCCGTGTCTTCCGGCGCTTCGCGGAACTTCTTCATCAATTCCACATCGAGACAGAGCGACTGCAATTCGCGAATCAGCACGTTGAACGATTCGGGAACGCCAGGCTCGATCGCCGCCTCGCCTTTGACGATGGCTTCGTAGATCTTGGCGCGTCCGTACACGTCGTCCGACTTCGCGGTCAGCAACTCCTGCAGGATGTAAGCGGCGCCGTAAGCTTCGAGCGCCCAGACTTCCATTTCGCCAAAACGCTGTCCACCGAACTGCGCCTTGCCGCCCAGCGGCTGCTGGGTAATGAGCGAATAGGGCCCGATGGAACGCGCGTGAATCTTGTCGTCCACCAGGTGCGAAAGCTTCAGCATGTAGATGTAACCCACCGTTACGGGCTGTTCGAACGGCTGGCCCGTCATGCCGTCGAAGAGTTGAGTCTTGCCTGACGTGGGCAAGCCCGCTTTGGTCAACTGCTTCTTGATTTCTTTTTCGGTCGCGCCGTCGAAAACAGGTGTGGCGAACTGCACGCCCAGGGCTTTGGCGGCCCACCCGAGGTGGGTTTCGAGAATCTGCCCGACGTTCATACGGCTGGGGACGCCGAGGGGGTTGAGGACGATTTCGACCGGCGTGCCATCGGGAAGGTACGGCATGTCTTCCTCAGGCAGAATGCGGGCGATCACACCTTTGTTACCGTGGCGTCCGGCCATCTTGTCGCCGACCGAGAGCTTGCGCTTCATGGCGATATAAACCTTGACGAGCTTGATGACGCCCGGCGGCAGTTCATCGCCCTTGCGGAGTTTGGCGATTTTTTCGTCGGTGATCTTTTCGAGCACGGCGATCTGGCGCGAAGTCATCTCTTCGATTTCGTCGATCTGCTCATTGACGCGCGGATCGCGGTTGTTGAGGCGAACGCGCTTCAGGTCGCGCGAGCGCATTTTTTCGATGGTCTCGCGATCGAGGATGGCGCCCTTTGCCACCAGACGTTTATTGGTCTTCTCGTCGTGCAGATCGACCTGCACTTCCTTGCCTTCGAGAAGATTCGAAAGACGCTTGGCGCGCTCGTCGGTCAGGATGCGGATTTCATCGGCCAGGTTGCGCTGTAAGCGCGCGATCTGGGATTCTTCGATGCGGCGGGAGCGCTCGTCTTTGTCCTGCCCCTTGCGGGAGAAGATCTTGCAATCGACCACCGTGCCCTCGATCCCGGGCGGGCAGTAGAGAGAAGCGTCCTTCACGTCGCCGGCCTTTTCGCCGAAGATGGCGCGCAGCAGTTTCTCTTCGGGAGTCAGCTGCGTTTCGCCCTTGGGAGTCACCTTGCCCACCAGAATGTCGCCCGGCTTCACGGTGGCGCCGATGC
>JBEKTG010000528.1:0-2544 GCA_049516275.1 Candidatus Acidiferrales bacterium | reverse complement strand
CTCGTCAGCCGGCTGCGCCAAACCACTTCCGTTTCATTTCCCGAGAGGAAATCATGAGCCGTATCCACGAAGCACTCAAGAAGGCAGAGCAGGACCGGGCCATGGCCCCTGCCGCCGAGGTAGTGACCGCGCCCCCGCCGCAGTCGATCGAGGCTCCGATGCCCGTCTGGTCAGGTGACAAGGGCAAGGCGAGCGGCGTGCTCGAAGCGCCCGCGCAGACCGGCATCCTGGCCCAGCCTTCCGCCGATTACCTTCGTTACGAAGAGTTGATCAGCCGGTGCGCGCATCCGGTATGGACGCCGGATCCCAACATGAACGTTTTCGGCAGCGAAAGCGGCACTCCGCACGCGGCGGAACAGTTCCGCACGCTGCGTTCGCGGCTCTATCAGGTGCGCAGCGCCCAGAATCTGCGCACGATTCTGATGACCAGCTCGGTTCCGGGCGAAGGGAAGACCTTCGTGACCACCAACCTGGCGCAGTCATTCGTGCGGCAGCCGGACCGCCGCGCCCTGATTATCGACGGCGATCTGCGCTGCGCGCGTCTGCATGTTCCCCTGGGGGCTCCCAATTCGCCCGGATTGAGCGACTACCTGCGCGGCAACGTGGACGAATTTGGCGTGATACAGCACGGACAGGAAGGGAACCTTTGCTTTATTGCCGGCGGAAGCGAAGTGAGCGACCCGAGCGAACTGCTTTCCAACGGCCGCTTGAAAAAGCTGCTGGATCGCATAACGCCGATTTTCGATTGGGTGATTATCGACTCGCCCCCGTGCCTGCCCGTGGCGGATTCCACAATTCTGGCGAATTACTGCGACGGGATTCTGCTCGTGGTGCGCGCGGGTTCCACGGCAACCACGGTCGCCCAGCGCGCCTGCCAGGAATTGCAGGGAAGAAATGTGATCGGTGTGGTCCTCAATGCCGTCGAACAATCGCACATGTACGGTTCGTATTACTACCAAGGGTATGGCTACGGCTACGTGAAGGGCGAAGGGGACACGGGCAAACGAGAGTCCAACAACTAGCAGGCTTTTCTCACCAGGGGCAGGGTGAGTGCTGGACTATTCCCGCGATCTCACTGTGTTTTCTTCTTGCGTGTGATCTTCAGAACCACCTCGATATCCCGGCTGGAATTGAAGCTGGAGACGGTGCGCGTGGCCGAAGTCAGGTCGTCATGTTCCGCGTGTAGTTCGTAATCCACGTTGGGATCGAGGCCGCTGAAGCGGTAATTGCCGGCTTCATCCGCGATGTAAGTTTTCACGGATTGCGTCTTCATATTCACAAGATAAACGATGGCGGAGGGGATCGGATTCTCGCTGCCGTCCACTGCGACGCCGTGAACGGTGCGAAGTTGCAACTCTCCCTTGTTGTCCTGGGCCGGGGTAGCGGAAGCCGCCAGCAGAAGGGCCGCGACCGCCAACAGAGATAAAACCAAAGTCGATCGAGTCTTCAAGATTTCCTTTCACGATACGGCCGATCCGTTCTCGGTTCAGAATCGCGGACCGGCATAGGCAACCGGTTACTCGGCTCCTTCTTACTCGGCTTCCTCCGGTTCTTCTTCTTCCTCGGAATCGGCCTCTTCGTCGGAATCTTCTTCCTCCTCATCCTCGTCTTCGTCTTCATCCTCGGAGATGACGATGAGGTGTACGGGATGAATCTGCGTGACTTCGAGTTCCACGTCGCATTCACCGCAGCTTAGGATCTCGCCCTCTTCCACTTCGTCTTCGTCCAAATCGATTTCGGCATCGCATTCCGGGCATCTGGTCACGGTGTTTCTCTCCTTCCTGGCACGAACATTTACCGGAAAGCGTATTATATAACGCCTGCGTCAAACTTTTCTTCGGGGGATAGCGTAAAAGTGACAAGCCGCCGTGAATATCCTGAAAGGCCCGTCGTGGGGGTGGGCGGGGTGGTGGTCTCCGGAGGACGAGCGCTGCTGGTGCTGCGCGGGAGCCCGCCGCTGGAGGGCGAATGGTCGATCCCCGGCGGGATGCTGGAGCTTGGCGAAACGCTGATCGAGGGAGTGGAACGGGAACTGGCCGAGGAAACCGGGATGGAGGTGCGAGTGGCCGGGCTGATCGAGGTGTTCGAGAGGATTTCGCTCGATGCGGAGGGGCGCCCCCGATACCACTTCGTTGTGCTGGACTATCTGTGCGAGGCGATCAAAGGAGACGGGCGCGCGGGCAGCGATGCGCGGGAGATTGCCTGGGCCAGCGATGCGGAGCTGGCGCAGTATTCGCTTACGCCCGCCGCCACGCGCGTGATCAGGAAAGCATTCGAGATGAGCCGGAAGCGGGAGAGCGCTACGGACGGCGCGGAGTGAATATGCAGTTGTTGCCGACGGCGCGCGCGCGTTCGCCTGCGCTAGCTCGCCGCGGCTTCGGGAAGTCTGCCGAAGCGGCGCTCGCGTCCTCGAAAATCATCGAGGGCGGCGGCGAGGTCGGAAGGCTCGAATTCCGGCCACATGCGCGGGGTGAAGAACAATTCGGCGTAGGCGGACTCCCACAGCATGAAATCGCTGAGGCGCCTGTCGCCGCCCGTGCGAAT
>JBEKTG010000527.1:0-2549 GCA_049516275.1 Candidatus Acidiferrales bacterium | reverse complement strand
TGGCGTAATCGAGGAGCTGAAAGAAAAATATTCCAGCACGCACATCGCGGAGTATCTCGAGGAGGTGCGCCACCACGTCCTCGACAACCTCGAGCCGTTCAAGGAGCGCGAGGGCGAAGAAGAGCAGGTGCCTGCGGAAGCCGGACCGGGGCCGCGCGCCGAACGCGGGGAACGCGATCCATTCCGCGTATACGGCGTGAATGTGATTCTGGCTCACGGCGAACAGGAAACCTGCCCGGTGATTTTCGAAACGATCCCCACCTATGCGAACTTGTTCGGCACGGTTCACCGCAGCTACGACACGCGGGGCGGCTGGAACTCGGATTTCATGGACCTGCGCGGAGGCTCGCTGCTGCGGGCCGACGGCGGCTTCCTGGTGATGTACGCGCTCGACACGCTGACGGAAACTGGCGTCTGGCGGACGCTGAAGCGGACGCTCAATCACGGGAAGCTGGAAATCCAGCCGGTGGAGACCTTCTTTCCGTTCAGCACTGCGGCACTTAAGCCGGAGCCGATCGAGGTGCACGCGAAAATCATTCTGATCGGCGACCGCGATATGTACGAGCTGCTGTACGACTATGAGGACGATTTCAAAAAGATTTTCAAGGTGCGCGTCGAGTTCGACGAAGAGATGAAGTGGGACGAAGAGGTGCTGCGGCAGTACGGCGGGCGCCTGCGAAAGCTTTGCGACGATGAGAAGTTGCTGCCCTTCGACCGGACGGCGGTAGCGGCGATCCTCGAGCATGGCGTGCGGATCGCCGGACGCCGCGGGAAAATCACCACGCGCTTTTTCGATCTGGCGGACCTGGCGCGCGAATCGGCCTATGCGGCACGGCACAACGGAACCAAGGTGATCACCGCGGCTCACGTGAAAGACGCGCTGGACGCGAAGATCGAGCGGCACAACCTGCTCGAAAGCAAGATTCGCGAGATGATCGAGCAGAACCTACTGTTCATCGACACCACGGGCGAGCGCGTGGGGCAGGTGAACGGCTTAAGCGTGCTGGAGATCGGCGGCTACGCGTTCGGCAAGCCGGTGCGGATCACGGCGTCGGCGGCCATCGGCAAGATTGGCATCATCAACGTGGAGCGCGAATCGAACCTGAGCGGGCGATTCCACGATAAAGGTGTGCAGATTATTTCCGGCTACATCCGGCGGACGTTCGCGCAGGACAAGCCTCTCTCGCTTTCTGCCAGCCTGTGCTTCGAGCAGTCCTACTCGGGTGTGGATGGCGACAGCGCCAGCTCCACGGAAATTTATGCGCTGCTTTCGGCTTTGTCGGGCGTTCCCATCCGGCAGGAAATGGCGGTAACCGGTTCGGTGAATCAGCAGGGCGACGTGCAGCCGATCGGCGGCGTGAACCAGAAGATCGAAGGGTTCTACGACGTGTGCCGGCTGAAAGGCTTGACCGGGACGCAGGGTGTGCTGATCCCCGCGGAAAATGTGGACGACCTGATGCTGCGCGACGACGTGATCGAAGCCGTCGCCAAAGGGCAATTTCACATTTACCCCGTGGCGACGATCGAGCAGGGAATCGAGATTCTTACCGGCGCACCGGCCGGCAAGAGAAACGCTTCAGGAAAATTCGAGCCGGAGAGCGTGTTCGGCAAGGCCGACGCGCGGCTGAGCGAGATGGCAATGACGATGCGAGATTTCGATTAGCTTGGCTTTTGTTTTCCGCTGTTGCTGTTGCCGTCGCAGTTGCAGTTGCGGGTCGCCCACCCTTCGATTTTAAGGGTGGGTCTTTCTTGTACGCCGCGCATGTTCGGCAGCTAGCGGGTGAAAGTCCCGTCCCAACCTGATGGAGGTGAAGGGTAGCGAAGCGCAAGGGCGTCACCGTGAGGTGGGGTCTGAAGGAAGCGTGGAGCAAAGATACGGGCTGATGGACAAGAATCGGATTGGAGGCCTACGGCGTCGGACGAGCGAGCAAGTGATCGCGAAGTCCGTATCCATCAAGGACGCTGGTGGTAAATCCGGCGGTCGCGTATCGAAAGCGGTCGAGCTTATCGTGGGAGATCTGCTGCACGTCTGGGATTCGGGACTGAGGGTGGAGTCATTCACCCTGATCTTGCAGCAGAAGTCAGCAGCGGGCGTAGTACTCACGGAAGTGAGGAAGGCCCCAACAGTGAGAGCGAGTAGTAGAACTTCGAACTCACGGGTGGCACTGCGCCAGCCAATCAGCCTCGGCTGAGCTTTACAGGTTCAGAAGACGGTGAAGCCGAAACGGAAACCTGCAGAGTGGCGAAGCCCTTGTGGCGAACGACGACTCGAACCTCCGGCCCGCGAGGGCTCAACTTACTGAACCGCCGTATGCGGACCCGCATGTACGGTGGTGTGGCAGGGGAGAGTGGGTAACCACTCCCCCTATGCCGATCCGGGCGCGCCCGCTTTTTGATTCCTTCTTTTCCATTCCTTCCGATTGCGCCAATAACCCTCTCGCGCGGCATGGTAGCCACATTCCATGTAGAATTAGTGTGCTCTGTTTAGGTTGTTTCCGGGTCGACCTGCGCCAATGGAAACAAGTTCGCACGAAAAGACGATCCTCGGA
>JBEKTG010000526.1:0-2564 GCA_049516275.1 Candidatus Acidiferrales bacterium | reverse complement strand
GTGTCCTCGAAATCGACGCGGATTTCATAGCATGCGCCGGGATCGCTCCACTGAGCCCGGACGAGCAGCGTGCCACCGAGCGACATGGCGCGGAAAGCGTTGAGCGCCAGATTAAAAAATACCTGCTGAAGGCGATGAGGGTCTGCCGGAAGTTCCAGCTCGCCGACCGAGTTGTGCAGGTCGATCCGCAAACCGGATTGGCGCGCAAGGGGCCGCAGAAAGTCGATCGACTCTCGCAGCAAACGGCCGAGATTTACGGGAGAAAGCTGCGGGGCGGGCTGACTGTGAAACTGCAGAACGTTGTTTACCGTGGCCGAAAGCGAGCGGAGCCCGGCCTGAATATGATCGGTCCAACGGCGGAGTTCCGGCTGTTTCACGGCGGCATCCGCGAGCAGGCCGGCAAAGAGTTCCAGGCTGCCAAGGGGATTGCGAATCTCATGCGCCAGCAACGTGGCCATCTCCGCAAGGGATTCCTTGCGGCGAACTAACTCGCTCTCGGCGGCCTGGCGCTTCGCTTCGGTCACATCGCGCAGCAGAAACACGGACTCACCGGACGAGCCGGCATCGCCTGCCTCGCCCAGTACGGCGCAGGTTAGTCCAACGACGCACGAACCGCGGTCGGTCTCGATTGTAAATTCCTCATCAACGCTTCCACGATCCCTTTGGGACCTTTCCATCGATTCGCGCAGCGGCGGCGGGACCACAGCGAGCGAGGAACGGCCCTCTTGATCCTGCTTTAGCGACAGCAGGAGGCGGGCCGCCGGATTCATGAGACGCAACTCACGGCGGGAGTCGACTACGACGACGCCGCACGGCAACCCCTCCACAATCCGCGCGAGATAGCGGCGCATGGAGGCGTTTTCTTCGAGGCTGGCGGTGAGATCGCGGTTGGTGCGTTCCAGTTCAAAACGCAGGCGCAGCACTTCGGCCTGGAGGTAGCTATAGGAGCGCTCGAGGGATCCGGCGGCGGTGGTGAATGTCTGAAAGGCCGCGGCCAGCGAATGCCTGGTGGCAGCGCGCTGTGAATTCAAGGGCCTGGCCTTCTTTGCCGATACGGCATTTGCGGACATGGCAAAGATGATCAAGCACGGCGGGTTCCATGACAAAGGCGCCCGGCTTAGAATTCTCTCAGCTATTTTCGGCGAGCATGGAAAAATCTTCTCCGCGAATCTGCTCGTTCTCCTCGGACAATACGAACGCGCGCTCAACCCAGTGCTGAAGTTCGCGCACGTTGCCGGGCCACCCGTGCGTGGACAAGGCGGTTTCCGCTTCCGGGCTGAAACTCTTTGCCGGGACGCAAGCCTTGCTGCACAGCGTTTGCAGGAAATGCCGGGCAAGCGGCAGCACGTCTCCCGTTCTGCTTTCGAGCGGCGGGAGGTGCAGCGGAAAAACGGCCAGACGGTAATAAAGATCCTCCCGGAACTGCTTCTCGCGAACGCGCTGGCGCAGGTCCGCGTTCGTTGAGGCGATCAGCCGGGTGTTCACGCGAAACAGGTCCGCGCTTCCCAGGCGCTGCACTTCCCCCTCCTGCACGAAGCGCAGTAGCTTAGCCTGCATGCTCAGCGGCAATTCGCCGATTTCATCGAGCAGCAAGGTGCCCCCGTGCGCGGCGTGAATGCGGCCCAACCGCGCCTGGAAGGCGCCGGTGAACGCGCCGCGCGTGAACCCGAAAAGCTCGGCTTCGAGAAGGCTTTCGGGAATAGCGGCGCAGTTCACGACGACGAAAGGTCCGCGGCTGCGCTGGCTGAGTTCGTGGATGCCGCGCGCGATCAATTCCTTTCCCGTGCCGGTAGCGCCGACAATCAGCACGGCGGTGTCGCGCGGCGCCACCAGACGCGCGAGGCGGTAGAGTTGCTGCATTTTGAGGCTGGTGCCGATCATGCCGGGCAGCGGCTCGATCCGCGCTACGCCGGGTTCGGCGACCGGCGCATCCAGCGGCAGGCATTCGTCACACGGTTCCGGCTCCTGCGTTGCGATCATGTCCTGGCCCGCTGCGTCTTCACCGGCGAATGAGAGCGAGTATTGCTCGAAATCCTCCTGGGTCCTCGGAACCATCACGGCGAGGCCAGGAAAACGCGACCGGATCGTTACCAGCAGTTCGTCGAGATCGAGATCGTCGATTTGCGGATCGAGAACGAGAGTGCTGAATTCTCCCTGCTCCAGCTGGATCAGGGCCTCTGCGCCGCCAGTGGCCTGGGACGATTGCGACCCCCGTCTGGAAAAACCATTCGTTATGTTCATTCGAAACTTCTCTTGCGGGCTTGCTACCAGAACTCTTCCGCTCCTGCCCATGCCAGGAATTGCGCTTGCGGCCGCCATCGTGTGCCTCCAGCCAGGTTGAGCTTCGTTTCGTCAGCGGACCGGATTCCAGCCGCGCCGAGGAGTTGTCGTGACGATATCGTGAGGACGATATCGTGAGACGTATCGCGATAATGATTAGCCTGCTCTCAGGAAGCCTGCGAGACGGACTTGTAGTTCATAAGGGGTTGCTGTTCGACGGAACGGCCGCCCTGCAACAAGTACCCGATGCCGCGAACGGTGTGAATCAACTTACGATCGGACGA
>JBEKTG010000525.1:0-2573 GCA_049516275.1 Candidatus Acidiferrales bacterium | reverse complement strand
GCGGTTGCAGCGTGGCCGGCGGGTCCGGCATCTTCGTCGGGTACGATTTCAGATCGGCCTTCGTCTTTCCGTAGCAGCGCCCGTCGGTGTAGGCATATTTGTCGAACGCGGGCATCTGCGCGTTCAGTCGCCCGCACTTGATGGTCAGCACAATTCCCGCGCGGCTCAGCTTGGTTTCGCGCAAGTTGGCGCCGCTGGGCATCTGGCTGTCCATGTTGCGCCCGTCGCCCGCCCAACCGTGGCACGATTGGCAGTTTCCTTTCTGTTGGAAAAGCCTCATGCCCTCGGCAATGTCGGAGGCGTCTGGCGCGCTCTGATCCTGCTTCTGGTCCTGTTCCTGCGCGCGGGCGCTGAATACGATTGCCATGATGCCGGCTAAGATCGCGGCTGCAACGAACGCCATGGAAGCGGAACGCAGCCGCGCGAAATGTTTGCGCCTTTTGGTCGAACTGTCGGTCCACTCAGTGTTCATGGGCGCAGTATATATCACCGCATAACTTTCCCAAAAGACGATGCTGAAATCGGAGGCGAACGTGGCGAACGTAGCCATCGCTGGCGCAGGAGCTTTTGGAGTTTGTCATCCTGAACCCGTCCGCGCAGAGCGCGGGACGGCGTGAGGGACCTGCTTCTTCCTGGCAGTCCTCGATTTAGCTTCCGTGAAATACCACTCTTCGCTGCCCCGGCATTTCGCCCACACGACAACCCGGCTCTTACAATCGGCTTCTCCCATGATAATGTTGGCCTCCAGCGGCGCGAAAACAGCATCGAAAATGAGAAGAAGAGCAAAACTCGACTCGACACAATCAGACGACGCTCTTACCCAAAGAAACGTGAGGAGCTTGCTTGCGTAATCAGGAAGCCGAGCGATACTCGCGAATGGCGGCCCTGGCCGCCGGACTACTCGTGCTGGTCGTCGCCGGGGTGTATCTGCAGCGCGCCTACCGCGTCATGCGGCTCCGGCGCGCCTTGCCTTCCACCGTCCCCTCCGAAGTCCAGCAGCAATCGGATAACTTCTCTTACTCCGACGTCGAGCAGGGCCGCACCATCTTCACCGTTCGCGCCTCCCACGCCACTCAGTTCAAGGATCAGAACCGCGCTCTCCTCCAGGATGTCTGGATCACCGTCTACGGCCGCGAAGGGAACCGCAACGACAATATCCACACCCGCCAATGCAGTTACGAACCCGCGTCCGGCGGCATTCGCTGTCAGGGGGAAGTCCAGATCGACATGCAGGGTGCTCCCCAATCCGGAGGCAAACCCGCCGGCCAGCCCATGCAGGTGAAGACGAGCGACCTCACCTTCAATCGCGAAACAGGAGAAGCTGCGACAGCGGCTCCGGTCGAGTTCCGTTTTCCTCAAGGCCACGGCCACGGAGTCGGAGTGAGCTACAGCACGCGAGACTCTACCGTGCGCGTCAACCAATCCGTCGAATTCGACCTGAACGCCTCCGATCGCGCCGGCGGCTTGCCGGTGAACGCCGCCGGAACCAGCCTTGAAATCCGCCGCAACGAACACAGTGTCGTTCTCGCCGGCCCGGCGACCGTCCGGCAGGGAGACCGCGAGCTATCCGCCGCGAAAATCTCCATTGCCCTGGATGAGAATTATCGAGCTCAAAAAGCCTTGGCCGAGGGCAATCCAGTAATACGCGGCGGAGACCGCGGCGCCAAATTCAGCCTCGCCGCAAACCAGTTCCAGGCCGCCCTCAACCAACAGGGCTGGATAGAGAGCATCGTCGCGGAGGGAAGCGTAGCTGGCGCGCGGCAGACGAGCGCCGGCACCGATCGTTTGTCGGCGGCACGCTTGGAATTCACGATGCTTCCCGAGCACAACCTTGTCCGAGAGATGAACGCGAGCGGCGGCGTCACCGCGGAATCAAAGCAAGGAGCGGATGCGCGATCTTTGAAGACGAGCGCCCTCCGAGTCGTGTTTGCAAACGCACCGGGTAAAGCTCGGGCGTCCCAAGCCTCGCCGTCTCAGGCGCCTATCCCGGCTGCGGGGGCGCAACGGGTCCAAAGCATCGAAACCCTCGCACCTGGCACCATCGAATCGAGGACGGGAAACGAAACCATAAATGTCAACGCCAGGAAGTTTGTCGCCCAGTTTGATTCGAACGGGCGCTTCGAAAAGTTGCTCGGCCATTTGGGAGTCGATCTCACCCGCCAGGTCCCGGGCGGTGTCCCGCAGTCGAGTTCAGCGGCCGAACTGGTGGCTACCATCGGCCCGGACGGCCAATGGAATACTCTCGACGAAACCGGGAACGTCCGCTTTCAGCAGGCAGACCGCCATGCAACCGCGGCAACCGCCAGAATGTCCCGCGCCACGGGAATGATCACGCTGGAAGGCTCGCCCGTCCTATCCGATTCCATGAGCCGCACCACGGCCGCCTCGGTAGCGATCAACCAGCAGTCGGGTGAACTCCATGCCTCGGGCGGGGTCGTCTCCACCTATCTAGCTGCCGCCTCCAATGACGCGGTGAATCTCGGCTCCGGCCCCGCCCACATCTCCGCCGACTCGGTTTCGGGCTCCACAACCTCCGGGCACATTGTCTACGAAGGCCACGCCCGCCTCTGGCA
>JBEKTG010000524.1:0-2603 GCA_049516275.1 Candidatus Acidiferrales bacterium | reverse complement strand
GCAACCTTGCCGCGACGATCGGCGCTCAGTCCGGCGGCATCCAGCCGAAGTTGGTCGCCGTTTGCCTGGCGTCCCACCGCGTACACCAGCCCGTCCGCCAGGATTTTCTTGCCGCTCTCCAACTCGGCGAACACGCGGTCGCGCTTCGGGTCGATGCCGACGCGCGTCACTTTCTCTCCCAGCCGGAATACAGTCCCCAACTGCCGCAGGTGATACTCCAGCGTGTCGACGATTTCGCGGTCCACAAAATCCAGGATGACGGGCCGCTGGTCGATCAGCGTGACTTCCACGCCGAGAGCCGCCAGGAAGGACGCGTACTCCAGGCCGACAACGCCGGCCCCCACCACAATCAACTCCCGCGGAAGTTCGCTCAGCGCGAAAATCTGATCCGTATCCAGAACGCGCTTCCCATCGAAAGTGATATCGGGCGAACGGGCGGTCCGCGTCCCGCAGGCGATCAGGATGTTTTCCGCGTGCAGGGCGACCTTACCTTCCTCTCCCTGCACCTCCACTGTATGAGGATCGGCAAACTCGGCGGTGCCCTGAAAAATCGCGATGCCGTTTCGCTTCAGCTGCGAATGGATCACGTCGGTCTCTCGCTGGACGATCGTGCTCACGCGAAACGCCAGGTCCTTCAGCGAAACATCGCGCATCCCGCGGTAGCTCGTTCCGTACAGAGTCTTCACGGCCATGCCAGTAAGCTGAAAAATCGCCTCGCGCACACTCTTGCTGGGGATCGTGCCGGTATGCACGCAGACCCCGCCGAGCATGAACGTGCGGTCGATCACCGCCACGCGCTTCCGTAGCTTCGCCGCGCAGATGGCGCCCTTCTGTCCCGCGGGCCCGCTTCCGATCACCAGCAGGTCGAACTTTGAATCATTCATAGGTTCGCACTCGATGTTCGATATGACTGAAAAATAGACGAAAGCCGCGGCGCCCGCAGTGCGGGCACAAGCCGTCCATGCGTTACAGAAGGGGTAAAGAGTAAAGTCGCGAAACGAATGTCCGCTATGAATCTTACAGAAAGATGAACGCGGCCAGAAACCTACCGGCGAACTGTGCGCGTAAAGCTACACATCCGCGCGTCAACAGCTCATGCCAGGACGACCAGATCGATTTCCACGCGGACGTCGCGCGGCAATCGCGACACCTCCACAGTCGAGCGAGCCGGGGCGTCTTTTTGCATGTAACGCGCATACACCTCGTTCATCGCCGCGAAATCGTTCATGTCCTTCAGGTAGACAGTCGCTTTCACGGCCTTATCGAGAGAAGACCCGGCCGCCTCCACGATTGCCTTCAGATTGTCGAATACGCGCGCCGTCTGCGCCGCCACATCGCCTTCAATAATCTGGCCCGTAGCCGGATCGAGCGGAATTTGCCCGGCGGTGTAAATGAACCCGTTCGCCTTGATCGCCTGCGAATACGGCCCAATCGCCTTGGGCCCCTTGTCGGTTGCGATGACTTCCTTCACGAAACCTCCTGTGCGTCACGGTCTTTCTTACTGCTGCGCTTCGGCTGCCTCGCCGCCATAGCGCGCGCGGAAATCGGCCGGTATGCCCTTATCGTTGAGCCAGACACGAAACAGCGCCGCAAGATTCTTGCCGCTGGACTCCTCCAGTGCGGAGCGCAGAGCATCATAGCTGGTCTCCTGCCCGCGCAGCAAAGTGACGATCCGCTTGAGGCCGCTTCGCATAGGCTCTTCTCCACAGGCATCCTCGATCGCCACAAAGAAGAGCGGCGCCTTGGCGAGAGCGATGCTCCGCTGCTCGATCGAGTCCGTCAGCATTGTCACACCCAGCGGGCTCTCGTTCGCTCGGCTCCGGGCTCTGTCGTATTCGTGCAGGTATCTGGCCACCCGCTGGCGTCGGCCCGCTTCACCCTTGGCGCTTTCTTCCACAACGATCGTCGCGTATTCGGGCAATCCTTCTCCCATGCCCAGCGCCGCATCCGGCGCAAAAGAGACCTCGTCGCCAAACCAGTTGTGCGCCAGAGCGTGCGTCACGCGTTCGAGAAAATCTTCACTGCCTATGCCCAGAGCCAGCGCCTGCGAATCCACCAAAGCCCCTCCCGGGAACGCGACCGCTGCGGGACCTGGGTCTCCGGTCACATGATTCCGCAGTCCGGTGGATTCGGCGATGTGCGGAGCGTGTATATTCTTATCGAGCGGCCCAAAATCTTTTTCGAGAATGCTCCACGCTCCGGTGAGCGCTTTTATCGCAGCGCCCGGATCCTCCTTAAGCGGCTGAAACGTCCAGAAAATTGCATCCTGCGCCTTGCGCTCGGGCGACGATGCGACGTACTTCCCCGCGACAATGAAGGGCGCCAGATCGCCCTTGCGAAGCTCGAAGCGGTAAACCGTTTCCGCGCCGTCTCGCTTTCGGCCGGCCGAAGCTCCCCTGGCCAGCACAAGAAAATCCGGCGGCACGCGCACCGTGTAACTCACCCGCTCCGGCCTTCCCGGGGAAGGCGAAAGAAAGTGGTTTGGCGGCCTCAGTCCCGGCATCCATCCGCGCGAACCGAGGTGAAAATCGTCGTGCCCGATGGTGATCCGCGACCCCGAATCCGCCGGTGAGAGAAACGAGTACTCAATCGTGAGTCCATGC
>JBEKTG010000523.1:0-2604 GCA_049516275.1 Candidatus Acidiferrales bacterium | reverse complement strand
GCGGGCAAATTTCGGCGCGCGTCGCGTTCGCTTCCGCAGCGCGCGTGGCGTTTTTCGCGAGCGCCGCGCTGATGCTCGCCCTGCTGGCGCTTCCCTCGCAGGCGGGTGCTCAGCTTATCGACCCCATGCAGAATCTAGGTCAGCGCCCGGAATTGCTGAAAGACGTTGGAATCGATCAGAAGCTGAACGACGAGATTCCGCTCGATCTGACTTTTCGCGATGAGCACGGCAAGACGGTGGAGCTTGCTCAGTTTTTCGGCAGCAAGCCAGTGATTCTCACTTTGGTGTATTACAACTGCCCGATGCTGTGCACGCAAGTGCTCAACGGCCTCGATCGCACGCTCAAGCAGCTGCCGATGGACATCGGAAAGGATTTCAACGTCGTCACGGTGAGCATCGACCCGACCGAGCGTCCTGTCCTCGCCGAAGCCAAGCAGGCGATGTACACCGGCATGTACGGGCGCCCCGGCGCGGCGGACGGCTGGCGTTTCTTGACCGGCGACGAGCCGCAGATCAAGCGCCTCGCGCAGGCGGTCGGCTTTCGCTACGCCTACGACTCCGAGTCCAAACAGTTCGCCCACGCAAGCGTCATCATGATGCTGACGCCCGCGGGAAGGCTTTCGCGCTACTTCTACGGCATACAGTATCCGGCCCGCGATCTACGCCTTGGCCTCGAAGAAGCGTCGCAGGGAAAAATCAGCTCTCCGGTCGACCAGATTCTGCTGTTCTGCTATCACTACGATCCCCACACCGGCAAATACGGTTTGCTGATTTCGCGGGTGATTCAACTGGCGGGTCTTCTCACGGTCGTGATCGGCGGAATTTTTCTTGTGGTGATGTTCCGCGGCGAGCATTACACATTGCCTGGCGGACGGGCATGACCGCGCGCTGCGGAGCGGCGGCTGTTGTAACGGGCGGCCAAAGCCGCAAAGGAAATTGACGGAACGGTGATGATGGGTCTCATTCAACTCGGGTGGAGTGGCATGGCGGTCCTGGCGGCGATGATTCCGATGCAGCCTCCCGCGGCATCGACGATCGCCGGAGAGGTTGACCAGCTCTATTATTTGCTGACCGGCATCACGCTGTTCTTCACCGTGCTGATCTTTTCGATCATCTTC
Organism: Candidatus Acidiferrales bacterium; assembly: GCA_049516275.1. Classification (GTDB taxonomy): domain Bacteria; phylum Acidobacteriota; class Terriglobia; order Acidiferrales; family UBA7541; genus Palsa-295. The sequence continues at coordinate 1,486 of JBEKTG010000523.1, read as the reverse complement.
TACTTCATGGTGAAGTACCGCCGCCGCTCACCGGATGAAAAGCCGCCCGAGGTGCACTCCTCTTTGGTGCTGGAGCTCGCCTGGACGATCATTCCGTCGCTGATCTGCGTCGTGATTTTCGTGTGGTCCTCGAGCCTGTACATACGCAACTCGAAGCCGCCCGCTACGTCGACGGAAATATTCGTAATCGGCAAACAATGGATGTGGCACCTGCAGCACACCGAGGGGCCGCGCGAAATTAACGAGCTTCACGTGCCGGTGGGCGTGCCGGTAAAGCTCACGATGACCTCGCAGGACGTGATCCACGGCTTCTACATCCCGTCGTTCCGGATCAAGAAAGACGTGCTGCCCGGCCGCTATACGTCGATCTGGTTCGAGGCGACCGAAGAGGGCACCTATCATCTGTTCTGCACCGAATTCTGCGGAACCAACCATACCGAGATGATCGGCTGGGTGTATGTGATGTCGCCCACCGACTATTCGGCATGGCTGGCGGGCAGCGAACGAAGCGAGCCAATGGCCCAGCAGGGCGAGCGAATTTTCAACCACTATACCTGCGGCTACTGCCATGTTGCCGACGGCACCGGTCGCGGACCATCCCTGGTGGGAATTTTCGGCAAACCCGAGAAGCTCTCCACCGGCGAAATGAAGATGGTCGACGAAGGGTTGATACGCCAGGCGCTTCTGCAGCCGAATTCCGTGCCTGTGGCCGGTTTTGCACCGATTATGCCGACGTTTCAGGGCCAGTTCACCGAGGAGCAAATATTGCAGCTGATTGCTTACGTGAAGTCGCTCGGCCTGCAAGAAAGGGCGAATAAATGAGTACCGCAATCGCGGATGTCCACGAGGCTCCGGCCGAATCTGGCGTCAATTATCTCAATGCAACCTACGGCGTGAAGTCGTGGCTGCTCACGCTCGACCACAAGCGCATCGCGCTGCTCTACCTCGGCACGATCACCCTCACATTCGTCGTTGGCGGCCTAGCCGCGGTGCTGATGAGGCTCAATCTCCTCGAACCGCAGGGCGCGCTGGTCGAGCCCGACACCTATAACAAGCTCTTCTCGATCCACGGCATCATCATGGTCTTTTTCTTCCTGGTGCCTTCGATTCCGGCAACGCTTGGGAATTTCCTGATCCCTCTGATGATCGGCGCGCGGGACGTGGCCTTCCCGAAGCTCAACCTCATGAGCTGGTACGTCTTCGTCACCGGCGCAGCCTGCGTGATGTACGCGGTGATGACCGGAGGAGTCGACACCGGCTGGACGTTCTACACGCCGTACAGCAGCTCTTACGCCCACACCCAGGTAATCGCCGCAGCCCTGGGAATATTTATTGCGGGTTTTTCGTCGATTCTGACCGGGCTCAATTTCCTGGTCACGATCCACAAGATGCGCGCCCCTGGCATGACCTGGTTTCGCCTGCCGCTGTTCATCTGGGCCATGTACGCCACGAGCCTGATCTTTGTTCTGGGGACTCCGGTAATCGC
>JBEKTG010000522.1:0-2625 GCA_049516275.1 Candidatus Acidiferrales bacterium | reverse complement strand
AAAATTTCCTCGATTCCGTCAGCGGGTCCAATAGCAAAGCAAAGGGACGCGAACAATGACCCTCGCCCGCCGCATCATCCCCTGCCTCGATGTCGACGCCGGCCGCGTCGTCAAAGGAATCGAATTCGAAGGCCTCCGCGACATGGGTGACCCGGCCGAACTCGCCGCCCGCTACAACCTCGAAGGCGCCGACGAACTCGTCGTCCTCGATATCAGCGCCACCCATGAAGGCCGCGCGACGTTCCTCGAAACCATCCGCCGCGTAGCCGAGCAATTGAATATTCCACTCACCGCCGGTGGCGGCATCCGCAAGCTCGAAGACGGCCGCGCCGTTCTGCGGGCCGGCGCCGACAAAGTCACCGTCAACACCGCCGCGGTCAAACGCCCGGAACTGATTTCCGAACTCTCGCAGCAGTTCGGCGCGCAGGCCGTCGTTCTTTCCATAGACGTGAAGCGCACCGGCCCCGAATCCTGGGAAGCCTATACACGCGGAGGCCGCGATGCCACCGGCCTCGACGCCGCGAAATGGGCGGCCGAAGCGGTATCTCGCGGTGCCGGCGAAATTCTGCTCACCTCGATTGACCGCGACGGCACCTGCAGCGGCTTCGATTGCGGCCTCACCGCCAAAATCGCCGCCACGGTGCCCGTTCCGGTGATCGCCTCCGGCGGCGCCAGCACCTTCGAAGATTTTCTGAACGTGTTCCAGGGAGGCTGCGCCGACGCCGCGCTCGCCGCCTCGGTATTCCACAGCGCCACCCATTCGATCCCCGCGCTGAAAAAATTCCTGGCGGAGTGCCAAGTCCCGATCCGCCTGAGCAGGTAGAGAAAGCGGAAACATGATCATCCCCTGCATCGACTTGCAAGACGGCAAAGCCGTGCAACTCGTTCGCGGACGCCGCCTCGCCCTTTCCGTGGACGACGTTCTCGGCCTCCTTGAGCGCTTCCGCGACTATCCCATCCTCCACGTGATCGACCTCGACGCCGCCATGCGCAAAGGCTCGAACGCCCGCTGGATCAAGACGCTCTGCGCCCGAGGCAAGATGAAAGTGCGCGTAGGCGGAGGCATCCGCAAAGCCGCCCAAGCGGAGAAAATCCTCTCCTGGGGCGCGGAAAAAATAATCGTGGGCAGCGCCGCCTTCGAGGACGGCAAGATTGCAGAAAAGTTTTTGGCCGGCCTCGCAAAACGTGTCGGTCGCAAGAAGGTGATCGTCGCGCTCGACACCGAGGGGGGCCGCATAGTAGTCCGCGGCTGGCAGGAGCGCCTGAAGCTTCGCCCCGAAGAAGTGATCCCCGAACTCGAACCCTACTGCTCGGAATTCCTATCCACCTTCGTCGACAACGAAGGCACGATGAAGGGCACAGACCTAGCCTGGTTCAAAACGCTCCGCCGCGTCACAAAATTCCCGATCACCGCCGCCGGCGGAATCCGCAGCATGCGCGAAGTAAACGCCCTCGAGAAGATCGGCATGCACGCCGCCGTAGGAATGGCCATCTATACTGGCCACTTGGCCGCAAACAAAACCGGATTGGGAAAAGTACGTAAGAAGTAACCGCAAAAGCAAATCGGGATACATGAAGTTGATTGCATTTTGTCTCTTTAAGTTTCAGGCCATCTTCGCCGGATGTCATCGTCTTTGTAGCTGTGAATGCTATAATTTGCGACTTACTCTATGACACGACCCGCCGAAACCATTCCCCACATTTCGCCTGAAGTTCTGGCGAAATACGAGCCCGTAATAGGCCTGGAAGTTCACGCCCAACTCTCCACTTTTACGAAGGCGTTTTGCGGGTGCTCGACCAATTTTGGGGATGCGCCGAATTCGAACACTTGTCCTGTGTGCTTGGGGTTGCCGGGGGCGCTGCCGGTTTTGAACAAGAAGGGGTTGCAGTTGGCGCTGCGGGCTTCGCTGGCTATCAACTGTGCGATACAGGCGCGGTCGCGATTTGCGCGCAAAAACTACTTTTATCCGGATCTGCCGAAGGGCTACCAGATTTCTATGTACGAGCTGCCGCTCGCGACTATGGGCTGGCTCGATATCGAAGTGGAGGGCGAGGCGAAGCGTATTGGAATCACGCGCTTGCACATGGAGGACGATGCGGGCAAGAGCCTGCACGAAGGATTCCCCGATTCGGACCGGTGGAGCTACATCGACTTTAACCGCTGCGGCGTGCCGCTCATCGAAATCGTGTCGGAGCCGGACCTGCGTACTTCTGCGGAGGCCTACGCTTACCTCACCACGCTGAAGCAGATCCTTGAATACACAGAGGTTAGCGACTGCAACATGGAGCAGGGATCGCTGCGTTGCGACGCCAACGTGAGCGTGCGCCTCCGGGGAGCGCCGAAATTCGGTACTAAAGCGGAAGTAAAAAACCTGAACTCGTTCCGTTATCTTACGCACGCCCTGGAATACGAGATCGAGCGGCAGATCGGCGTGCTCGAATCCGGCGGGACGATTACGCAGGAGACGCGGCTCTGGAACGTAGCGGCGGGGCGCACCGAGCCGATGAGGTCGAAGGAATTCGCGCACGACTACCGGTATTTCCCCGATCCCGATCTGCTGCCGGTGGCGATTTCCGATTCCATGATCCAGCAGGTGCGGGAAGAAATGCCCGAACTGCCGGCGG
>JBEKTG010000521.1:0-2629 GCA_049516275.1 Candidatus Acidiferrales bacterium | reverse complement strand
TCAGGTCGGAAGGTTTTGTGGTGTGGAAAGCACCCGCGGCGATGAACAGAATATGGTCCGTTCGGACCATCCCGTACCGCGTGTTCACCGTGGTGCCCTCGACGATCGGCAGAATATCGCGCTGAACGCCCTCGCGAGACACATCCGGCCCGTGCCCGCTTTCGCGTCCCGCAATTTTGTCGACTTCGTCGATGAAGAGGATGCCCATCTGCTCGACGCGATCCACCGCGATGCGCGTCACCTGGTCCATGTCAATGAGGCGATTCTCTTCTTCCTGGATCAGGTAGTCGAAGGCCTCGGAAACCGTCATTTTGCGTTTCTTCTTCTGCTGGCCGAACATGCCGGAGAGCATGTCCTTCACGTTGATGTCCATCTCCTCGACGCCCTGGTTGGAGATGATCTCGAAAGAAGGCACCGAGCGCTCGCGCACCTCCACTTCCACCAGGCGCTGATCGAGTTTTCCTTCGCGCAGCTGGGCGCGGAGTTTGTCCCGCGTGCGCTGCACCTGCTCGCGGCGCTGGGCCTCGGCCGCCGCGCCTCCTTCGGTATTCACCGGCGAAGAGGGTAGCAGGAGGTCGAGCAGCCGCTCTTCCGCGGATTGCTCGGCGCGCTCGGCCACCTCATCCAGCTTTTCCTCGCGCACCATGTCGATCGACGTTTCCACCAGATCGCGGACCATCGATTCGACGTCTCGGCCCACGTAGCCGACTTCCGTGTATTTCGACGCCTCCACTTTCACGAATGGACAACCGGCCAGCCGGGCCAGGCGGCGCGCGATTTCCGTCTTGCCCACGCCGGTGGGCCCGATCATCAGAATGTTCTTCGGCAGGATCTCCTCGGCGATTTCCGGCTGAAGCTTCTGCCTGCGCACGCGGTTGCGAAGCGCGATGGCCACCGCTTTTTTCGCCGCGTTCTGTCCGACGATGTATTTATCCAGCTCCACGACGATCTCACGCGGCGTCAGCTCGTCGAACGAGGGAATCGCTTCGGGCTCGGCTGCCGGCTGATCGCCCGACAAATAAATCACCATATCCTTGTCCTTGTCTTTTTCGCTCATAGTTCTTCGATGCTGAAATTCTCGTTGGTGAAGATGCAGATTTCGCTCGCGATGCGCATGGATTCCTGCGCAATGTCCTTGGCGCTGAGCTTGGTGTGTTTCAGAAGCGCTCTCGCGGATGCGAGCGCATAAGGGCCCCCGGAGCCGATGGCGGTGATGCCGTCATCGGGCTCGATCACGTCGCCATTTCCCGACAACAAAAACGTGTTTTTCGCGTCGGCGACGATCAGCAGCGCTTCGAGATGGCGCAGCGAGCGGTCCGTGCGCCACTCCTTCGCAAGTTCCACCGCCGCGCGCGACAGGTTGCCGTGATATTCCTGGAGCTTATTCTCGAAACGTCCGAACAGCGAAAGCGCATCCGCGGTGCTGCCCGCAAACCCGGCGACGATTTTATCGTTGTACAGGCGGCGCGTTTTCTTTGCGTTGTGCTTGATCACACCCTCGCCCATGGTGACCTGGCCGTCGGCGGCGAGCACTACTTTATTGTCCTTGCGGACGCACAACACCGTTGTGCTGCGTATCCGCTGTCTATTTTCCTGAATTGGCATCCGGCGATTATACCGCGTCGGGCTAAGGAATGCGCATCGGCTTGGCATTTGAGTGTGCGAGCGTGTCAGGCGGACGCGGGGTGATCTCTTCACTGGCAACTATTCGGGTCCGCGGACAATCTCGATGGCTGCCGATTGAATCTTTTGTTCGTCGCCAAATCCTGGAAGCCAGTTCACTCCTGACTCTCTTCGGTACCAGGTGATTTGCCTTTTGGCAAACTGGCGCGTGGCCTGCTGAATTTGCGTCACGGCATCGTTCTCGGACAAGCCGCCTTCCAGATGTTGTCGCAATTCGGAATAGCCAATGAACTGAAACGGTTTTGAATCCGCGGGCACGCCTGCGGCGATCAAGTTCCTCACTTCGGCAACCCAACCGGCTCGAATCATTTCCCATGCGCGCGCGTCAATTTGTGCGTAGAGTGCTGCGCGTTCCGGCGCCAATCCGATTTTCTTTACCGAATATCCTTCCAGGCCGCTGCGACCGGTGCCGTGAATTTCACCGACCGGCTTGCCTGTAAGGAGCCGCATTTCGATGGCTCGAATGATCTTCGGTGTGTCGCGGGGAGCGATGTGGGTGGCTGTTGCCGGATCGAGCCGGACCAACAGCCGGTGCAGGTACTCGGCGCCCCGCCGGGAAGCTTTTTCGCGCAGGCGGTCGCGAAGTTCTTCCGATCGTTCAGGAGCCTCGGAAAGCCCCTCCAGCAATGCGCGGAGGTATAGTCCTGTGCCAGCGGTGAGAATGCCCAGTTTGCCGCGATGCCGCAGATCATCGAGGACCGCGAGTGCGCGGCGGCGATATTCACCGGCTGTGAACACCTCCGCCGGTTCCACGATATCCACCAAATGATGCGGGATTCCTCGCTGCTCCGCGAGAGGTACTTTGGCTGTGCCGATGTCAAAGCGGCGGTAAACCTGCGTCGAATCGCAAACCACGATTTCGCCCCCAAACACTTCCGCGAGGCGAATGGCGAGTGCGGATTTTCCGGAAGCGGTGGGACCCAGAATGACAATGAGCAGCGAGGGA
>JBEKTG010000520.1:0-2633 GCA_049516275.1 Candidatus Acidiferrales bacterium | reverse complement strand
AAGGACGGCCAGAAGCTCGTGCTGCACGGCAAGGTCGACCGCGACGCTTACCGCCCGGGCCGTCTCGAAATGGTGAATCCGCAGATCGAAGTCATTGGAAGCGAAGATAAAGAGGGCGTCGATTCCACCGAAGTAGGCCGCATCGTTCCCATCTACGAAGCTATGGGCGGCATCAGCTCCCGCATCCTTCGCCGCATCATCTACAACGCGCTCCAGAATTTCACCGGCAATGTTCCCGACCTTCTCTCGGATGAAATTCGCGCCCGCTACGGCTTTCCGCCGCGGCGAGAGGCGTTGCTCTACGTGCACTTCCCGCCCAGGAATGTAAGCCTCGAATTGCTGAATAGTTTTCGCAGCCCCGCGCAGATCCGGCTTATCTTCGAGGAGTTTTTCTGCTACCAGTTTGGACTGGCCCTCCGCCGCCAGACCGAGAATCGCCAGCGCGGAATCGCCATGCGCGTCCGCGAAGATAAAGTGCGAGACGCTCTAAAACGCATTCTCCCGTTCAAGCCCACTGCCGCGCAAAAGCGCGTCCTCGGCGAAATCGCGGCGGACTTGGAGCAGCCCTTCCCCATGCACCGGCTGCTCGAAGGAGACGTCGGCAGCGGCAAAACAATCGTTGCGCTCGAGGCCGCCACCATCGTCATCGAGAATGGCTACCAGGTGGCCCTGATGGCGCCCACGGAGATTCTTGCCGCCCAGCACTACCTCTCCGCGCGCCGCATCTTCCAGCCGGCCGGTTACAACGTCGCTCTCGTCGTGAGCGGCCGCAAGCGAGCCGAAAAGGAAGCCGCCATCGAATCCATCGAGAAAGGCCAGGCGCACCTGGTCGTGGGCACGCACGCTTTGATCGAAGATCCCATCAAGTTCCACCGGCTCGGCCTCGCCATCATTGACGAGCAGCACCGCTTCGGCGTTCTCCAGCGCAAGCGCCTCATCGAAAAAGGCGCCGCGCCCCACGTACTCGTGATGACGGCCACGCCCATTCCGCGCACCCTGGCCCTCACACTCTACGGCGACCTCGACCTTTCCGTGATCGACGAACTCCCTCCCGGCCGCACCCCGATTGAAACCCGCTGGACGTCGGAAGCCCAGCTCGCTGCCGTGTGGCAGTTCGCGCGGCGTGAGATTGAGCGCGGCCGGCAGGTCTACGTGCTCTATCCCGTGATCGAAGAATCGAAACAGGAACTCAAAGCCGCCACCGCCGAATACGAACGCCTGGCGAAAACAGTTTTCCCGAAGCTGCGCGTAGGGCTGCTCCATGGACGCCTGAAGAATGAGGAAAAAGACAGCGTGATGGACCAGTTCCGGCGCGGCGAGCTGCACATTCTCGTTGCGACCACCGTGATTGAGGTCGGCGTCGACGTGCCCAACGCCACCGTAATGGTTATCGAGCACGCCGACCGCTTCGGCCTGGCCCAGCTTCACCAGCTCCGCGGCAGAATCGGGCGCGGCAAGGAAAAATCGCATTGCATCCTGATCGCTCCGCAGTCGATCACGGGAGACGCTCGCGAGCGCATCGAAGCTATGGTCGCCACATCCAACGGCTTCGAAATCGCCGAGCGCGACCTCAAGCAGCGCGGCCCGGGCGAATTCTTCGGCACCCGCCAGCACGGAGACGCCGCCTTCTCATTCGCGCAGCCACTCCGCGATCACGAACTTCTGGAACTCGCGCGCCGCGAAGCCTTCGCCATCGCGGAGGATCCCGCGCGTTCGGCCGAACTGGTGACCCGCCTTGAAAAACTGAGCCCTACGTGGCAAAAACGGTATCATCTGGCGTCGGTGGGATGAGTCATGCGAGTGATTGCCGGAACATACCGCAGCCGTAAGCTCAAGGGCCCCGGCAAGCTTCGCCTCCGGCCCACGAGTGACCGTCTGCGCGAGACGCTTTTCAATATCCTTGGTCCTTCGATCCAGGATTCGCTCTTCGTAGATTTGTACGCGGGCACCGGAGCAATCGGCATCGAGGCTGTCAGCCGCGGCGCGCGTCTGGCCATTCTCGTCGAAGCGCATCCGGCGACGGCTCGCCTCACCTGCGAAAATCTCGAATCCCTGGGCATTCGCGGGAGCGCCGAGGTGATCAGGGCGGACGCCATCCAGGCGCTCGACAAGCTGGCTGCCCGCCACCTGATGGCCGATTTCGTTTTTCTCGATCCGCCTTACAAAGACGCCGACGAGCATCTCAAGGTGCTCGAGTATCTCGACACAGCCCATCTCGTCGCGCCTTACGGACTCGTGATCGTCGAACACCATCACAAGACGGAACTGCCCGGCCGTTTCACTCGCCTCGAGCGCACGCGGCTGCTCGAACAGGGCGACGCTGCGGTCAGTTTCTACAGCCTGGCAGCCGCGGCATAGGGCGAAGCATCGGATCAACAGGTATAATGGCCTCTCTTATGAACTTGGGACTCCGGCCGGCGGTAGTCGCGAAGGGCGAGGGCGATCCCGCCGCTTACAACCTGGGTGTCGTGTGGGAATCCCCGTGGCAGGAATTCTGGACCAGCCTCCGCGATTTCTTTGTCGGGCCACATCCGGAAAAAGACGGCGATCTGCCTCCCGACCGCCCGCTTCGAGTCGACTGGGTCCGCGGCCGAATGCCCGGCCGGGCATTCCTGGCCTCGTGCCTTTGGCAC
>JBEKTG010000519.1:0-2634 GCA_049516275.1 Candidatus Acidiferrales bacterium | reverse complement strand
GACGGCGCCGGGCGCCGCGGTTTCGTGCTGACGCTGGCCACGCGCGAACAACACATCCGCCGGGAGAAGGCCACGTCGAACATCTGCACGAATGAAGCGCTCTACGCTCTCGCGGCCACGATTCACCTGTGCCTGATCGGGAAAGAAGGGCTGCGCGAGCTGGCCCTGCAGAACCTGGCGAAGGCGCGGTTCGCCGCGGCGGAGCTTACAAAGATACCAGGAGTGCGTCGCGTCTTTTCAGGCCGAGTGTTCAACGAATTTGTGCTGGAGTTTCCGCGCTCCGTGAAGCTGATTAATGCGGCGCTGCTCCGCGAGAAGATCATCGGCCCGCTGCCGCTCGGAGTGCACTATCCGGAGCTGACCAAGCGCGGGCTTGTGTGCGTGACGGAAACGATGCCGCGCGCGGAGATCGAGCGCCTGGCTGCCGCCATCAAGAAGATTCTCGAGACGCCGCTGTAAGGAGATTGCTGTTTTGAACTCGAAACTCACCGAAGTCGAAACGGCCGCACCCGGCATTCGGAAGGCGGGGCGGCAAGTCAATCAGAACGAGGGGCTGATCTTCGAGAAGTCCGCTCCGGGGAAGCGCGGAATGGAACTTCCGCCGCTCGATGTTCCTGCCATCGATCCCGCCGAGGCGCTCGGCGCCGGAAATTCGCGGGACTCCATCGAAGGCTTTCCCGAGGTGAGCGAGATCGAAGTGATCCGGCACTTCACACGAATATCCACCTGGAACTACGCCATCGACCTGGGCATGTACCCGCTCGGCTCCTGCACGATGAAGTACAACCCGCGCGTCAACGAGCACGTGGCGCGCCTCGACGGGCTCGCGAGCGAACATCCTGCGCAGCCTGCGGACGTGTCGCAAGGGTGCCTGCGAATTCTCTACGACCTGCAGAAGTGTCTGCTGGAGGTCACCGGCATGGATGCGGCCACGCTGCAGCCTGTGGCGGGGGCGCAGGGCGAGCTTACCGGCCTGCTGATGATTCGGGCCTATCTCCAGAGCCAGGGCAACGCGCGCAAAAAGGTCTTGATCCCGGACTCCGCGCATGGCACCAACCCTGCGTCCGTGGTGATCGCGGGATACGAAGTGCAGAACATCAAGTCAAATGCCCGCGGGCAGATCGATACCGATCACCTGCGTGAGTTTGCCACCGAAGATGTGGCTGCGCTGATGGTCACCAACCCCAGTACGATCGGCGTATTCGAGGAACGCATCGCGGAAATCGCCGCGATCCTCCACGAGCGCGGCGCGCTGCTCTATATGGATGGCGCGAACATGAATGCGCTGGCGGGCGTGACGCGGCCGGGTGATTTTGGAGTCGACGTGATGCACCTCAACCTGCACAAAACTTTTTCCACGCCGCATGGGGGAGGGGGGCCGGGGGCAGGACCGGTGCTGGCCAAGAAAATCCTGGAGCCTTTTTTGCCGGTTCCGGTGGTCGTCGAAAAGAATGGGAGGTACGCACTCGACAGCAACCGGCCGCAGTCCGTGGGCCGCGTACGGGCTTATTGCGGCAACTTCGGCGTGCTGCTGCGCGCTCTGGCGTATACGCTGGCGTACGGCCCCGGCATCCGGCAGGCGACCGAAGACGCCGTGCTCAACGCCAACTACATCCGCAAGAACCTGGAAGAGAGCTTCGATCTTCCCTATAACCTGCCGTCGATGCACGAGGTGGTTTTCAGCGATGCGCGCCAGAAAAAGCAGGGCGTCAACACCATGGACATTGCCAAAAGGCTCATCGACTATGGGTTTCATCCTTACACCACGGCGTTTCCTCTGATCGTTCCGGGCGCGATGATGATCGAGCCCACCGAATCGGAGTCGAAAGAGGAGTGCGACCTCTTTATCGACGCGATGCGCTCCATTGCTATTGAAGCGGAAACCAATCCGGAACTGGTGAAGACTGCCCCGCATTCCACGCGCGTCGGACGGCTTGACGAAGTGGCGGCCGCCCGCAAACCGATCCTCCGCTGGAAACCCTGACAGCCGTCCCTTTCTGCTTCCGCTTATTTCCGCAGGCGCGGCGCACCGCCTTCGCTATATGATTGTGTTGACCGTCACGAAAAATGACAGCGACACGGAACAAAGTGCGGTGGGGAGTGCTGGGCGTGGCGTCGATCGCTGTGCGCCGAACGATTCCCGGCATGCAGAAAGGCGAATGGAGCGAGGTTACCGCCATCGCTTCGCGCGACCTGCGCAAGGCCGAGGATGCGGCGCGGAAGCTGGGCGTTCCGAAAGCGTACGGTTCCTACGAAGAGCTGCTCGCCGATCCCGATATCGAAGCTATCTATAATCCCCTTCCCAACGACCTTCACGTGCCGTGGTCCATCAAGGCGGCTGAAGCGGGCAAGCATGTCCTATCCGAGAAGCCGCTCAGCACGACGGTCGCACTTGCACGGAAGTTGTTGGCGGTGCGGGATCGCACGGGCGTCATGATCGGCGAGGCGTTCATGGTGCGGACGCATCCGCGATGGCTTCGCGCTCGCGAACTGATCCGGGGCGGGCGCATCGGCGAGCTGCGCACGATCAGCGGGCAGTTCAGCTATTTCAATCGCGATCCGGCGAACATCCGCAACATTCGCGAGTCGGGCGGGGGCGCTCTGCTCGACATGGGCTGCTATCCGATTACGCTG
>JBEKTG010000518.1:0-2640 GCA_049516275.1 Candidatus Acidiferrales bacterium | reverse complement strand
TCTGACGCTGCCGGCGCTCGCTCTCACCGTGGACTCACTTCGGCGAGCGGTCGTCTTGAGGTAGGTCAGCAACTCCTCCTTGCGGCGGAGGTACAGCTGGAACGCGCGCTCCACATCTTCCATCTTTTCGGCGAGCAACTGACCGAAGGCTTCGGATGGGATGCGGACCTTCTTTTTTCGCTGGGCCATGCGGGATAGCCTGCCGGACTCGCGCGTGAAATCGCGGTACGCTTTCTCCAACTCCTCCACCCAGATAGCCATCCACGGATCGTGGCCCTTCCCATCAGAATTGCTTTCCGGTTGAACCTGAGAAACTGTCCGAGTGGAAACGGTCTGTACGGAAGTGGTTGCCGCCTGGCGCATCGCCGCTCCTCTGCCGGCCTAAGAAGGGCCTGTAAGTCGTTTTGACTCTGCCATGCCGACGAAATCGAGCAAATACCGGCCAACACTCATTTAACTAATGCTTTGCCTGTAGACAAAAAAGAACAAGTGCTACGCGCAGCACGGATGGGAGGTGGGGAAAAGAGACTGAAAGCAACGGGATACAGGTCCAACCCCAGAAATCTGCGCTTACCGGACTTTCTGGAAATTCCGTTTTCGGCTGCCCCGCCGTGTGCTAACCTTTGTATACGTGGAGCGAGGATTACTTCTTATTACCTGAGGGCACGCCCCTAATCGAGGTGCGCGTACAAGTTCGCGCGCACAAGTACGGGAGAGTTTGAAAGCCATGGCAACCACCACCGTAAATTTTCCGGGACGCAAGCGCGAAACCGTCGATAAAGCCGTGATCCGCTTTTGCGGCGACTCCGGCGACGGGATGCAGATTACCGGCAGCCAGTTCACCAACACGGTCGCCCTTTACGGCAACGACCTTGCCACGCTCCCCGACTTCCCTGCCGAGATCCGGGCGCCTGCGGGCACGCTTCCGGGCGTGAGCGGCTTTCAGGTTCATTTCTCGTCGAACGACGTATTCACCCCCGGCGACACGGTGGACGCACTCGTCGCGATGAACCCGGCGGCGCTGAAAATGAATCTTGCGGACTTGAAGCCGAATGGAATTTTGATTGTGAATCTCAACGACTTCGGCGAGGTCGATCTGCGCAAGGCGCAAGTCGCGGTGAACCCGCTCGAAGACCACTCGCTGGACGGCTACCGCCTGTTCCCGGTCGAACTCACTCGCCTCACCCGCGCCGCGCTGAAAGACCTGGGGCTCGACAACAAGAGCGTCGACCGCTGCAAGAATTTCTTCGCCCTGGGAATGTGCTACTGGCTCTACAACCGGTCGATGGAGACCAGCCTTCATTGGATCGAAGCGAAGTTCAAGAACAAGCCGCAGCTGGTGCAGGCCAATCGCATGGCGATGCAGGCGGGCTACAGTTATTGCGAGGCCACCGAAGCGTTTCAGATCAGCTACGAGATTCCGCCAGCGAAGCTCGCGCCCGGCGTCTACCGCAATATCAGCGGGAACACGGCTCTGGCCATGGGCTTCGTAGCCGCATCGCAGAAGGCGGGGCTGCCGCTGTTCCTGGGCTCATATCCGATCACGCCCGCTTCCGACATTTTGCACGAGCTTTCCGCGTACAAGGATTTCGGCGTGATCACGTTTCAGGCCGAGGACGAAATTGCCGCGGTCACGTCCGCGATCGGCGCAGCCTACGCGGGCGCTATCGGGATCACGACTACTTCCGGGCCCGGCATGGCGCTCAAGACGGAGGCGATGGGCCTGGCCGTCGCGGTGGAGCTGCCGCTCGTCATTTGCGACATCCAACGCGGAGGCCCTTCCACCGGCCTACCCACAAAAACAGAACAGGCCGATTTGCTGCAGGCGCTCTACGGGCGCAATTCCGAAGCTCCGATCCCGGTGCTGGCGCCTTCCACTCCGGGAGATTGCTTCTGGATCGCCATGGAAGCCACGCGCATCGCCATCAAGTATATGGTGCCGGTGATTATTCTTTCCGACGGCTATCTTGCGAACGGCGCGGAGCCCTGGAAAATTCCCGATATTTCCGAGCTTCCGGAGATACCTGTCCACTTTGAAACGAACCCGGAGAATTTCCAGCCCTACCGCCGCGATCCGCAAACGCTCGCGCGCCCCTGGGCCGTTCCCGGAACGCCCGGACTCGAGCACCGCATCGGCGGCCTGGAGAAGCAGGATGTGACCGGCAACGTGAACTACGAACCGTTGAACCACGAGCGTATGGTTCGCCTCCGCGCGGACAAGGTGGCGGGAATCGCGCAGGATATACCTGACGTCGTCCCCGTAGGCGCTGATTCAGGCGACCTGGTGATCGTGTCGTGGGGATCGACGAGCGGCCCGATCACGGCGGCTCTCAAGTCGGAAAAGTTCAACGGCCGGCGCATCGGACACATTCACCTGCGCCATCTGAACCCGTTGCCCAAAAATCTGGGCGACGTGCTGATGCGCTACGACAAAGTGCTGGTTCCGGAAATGAACATGGGGCAACTGGTGATGGTGCTGCGCGCGAAGTATCTGGTCGACGCCGAAGGTTTCAACAAAATCCAGGGCAAGCCATTCAAGACTTCGGAGATCGAGCGCAAAATCGAGCAGGTGCTGGCCCGGGCGTAGTCGGCTTTAATTTGCCGTTGTTTGTTTTGACTGGGCTCAAGAATTCATAGGAG
>JBEKTG010000517.1:0-3802 GCA_049516275.1 Candidatus Acidiferrales bacterium | reverse complement strand
GCTGAAAATCAGGATCGTGTTCCTGGGGAGAGGATCGGCCGAGTCGAAAACGGACATCGAGAATGCCTTTCGTGAAATTCCCGTGGAGGTGGTGAACCTGGGAATTCGACGCGCCGAAGAAGTGAGCCGGATTCTCGGGGGTGCGGACGCGATGCTTTGCGTGCGCGGGCGGCTTTTTCCCCGGCGGGGAAGCGCGCTGGCGGGAATCACGTGCGGACTGCCGATCGTCGCCTATGCGGGCGCAGCGGAAGGGACACCGCTCGCGGAGGCAGGCGTCGAGCTGGTGCCTTATAGAGATGTGGCGGCTTTGAGCAGATCGCTGGGCGGCATTCTCACAGACCCTGACCACTGGCGCGATTTGCATTTGCGCAGCGTGAATGCGCACAAGAAATATTTCTCCTGGGACGCGATAGCGGACCAGTTCGTGACTGCCCTGGGCGTGAAGGGATTGTGTGAATGAGGGCCATGATTTGAAGATCCTGATCTACACGCACGCCTGGGCTCCGCTGGTCGGTGGAGTGCAGATCATCACCCGCGACCTGGCCGCCGGGCTCAGCGGGTGGAGCCGAACGCATGGGGGCGAGGCGATCGAGGCGACGCTGGTGACGCAGACTCCGGCGGGCAAAATGAACGATTCCGAGGTGCCCTTTCGGGTGGTCCGGCAGCCGAGTATCCGGCGATTGGTTTCTTTGCTTCGCGAGGCCGACGTGGTTCATATCGCGAATCCTGCGCTGGTTCCGCTGGCGTTGGGATGGTTGTTGCGAAAGAGGGTGGTGGTGGAGCACAGCGGGTATCAGGCAGCTTGTCCGAACGGGCTGCTTTTGTTTGGACCCGATGGCAGCGTTTGCCCGGGCTACTATCTGGCAGGGTGTTATGCGAAATGCGTTGAGTGCAATAGGAAGGAAATCGGGTGGTGGAAAAGTGTGCGGAGCCTTGTGCTGACGTTTCCGCGCCGCTGGCTCGCAAAAAGAGTGGACGTCAATATTGCTCCGACCCAGCACATTGGAGGACGTGTGGCCTTGCCTCGCACACGCGTGATTTCACACGGCGTGCCCGACTACTCTTCGAGTGACAATGGCGCCGCTCCGCCGAATGGCGTGGAGAAACCGTATTTTGCCTTTGTCGGGCGGCTGGTGAGCGAGAAAGGACTGCCCGTGCTGCTTCGCGCTTGCGCGATCCTCGCCGGAGAGGGGCTGCCTTTTCATCTGAAGATCGTGGGCGATGGACCTGAGCGGGAGCATCTCGAAGCGCTGACGGTAGAGCTCGGGCTGGGATCGCAGATTGAGTTTCCAGGGGCTATTCCGGTGGAACAGATCCCTAGCCTGCTTCGCGGGGCGATTGCGGTGATTATCCCGTCGGTTTGGGAAGAAGTGGCACCGCTGGTAGCTTACGAGCAGCTGATGCATGGACGCCTCGCAATTGTTTCCGCTATAGGGGGGCTCGGTGAGATCGTGGACGGCGTGGGACTGAAGTTTCCTCCGGGCGATGCGCAGGCATTGGCCTGCTGTATGCGGAGAGCCGCGGAAGAACCGGAATTCGCATCAGGCATGAGGAAAAGGGCTCAGCAGCGCGCGCAGGAAGCTTTTACGCTCGAGCGCATGGTGGAGAACCATGTGGGCGTTTACAAGGAACTCGCTGGAGCCGGAAACCGTCAGGGCTAGGCAAAGAAATCGTTTTGTGTGGCAGGTAAGAAAAGGATGGAGGCGGTGTGACAACCGAGAGACGCAAGCCGCGGCTGGCCGTCATCACACCGTTTCTTGACAAGAATCACGGAACCGAGCTGCACGTGGTGGAATGGATTACGTTTCTTCTGGATTCGTTTGAAATCCACATCTACAGCCAGCAAGTGGAGGACGTCGATCTGAAGAAAAGCCACTGGCATCGCATTCCGAAGCTGCCCGGGCCGCACCTGCTGAATTACATGTGGTGGTTTTGCGCGAATCACCTATGGCGGGCATTCGACCATTATTTCCGCGGCCTCCGCTACGACCTTGTTTTCAGCCCCGGTATCAACTGTCTGGATGCCGACGTGATTTCGGTGCACATCGTTTTTGCCGAGTACGCGGGAAAGAATAAGGAGGCGAACAGCTTTTCGCGTCATCCCGTGCGAGATTGGCCGCGGCTGCTCCATCGCAGGCTTTACTACCGGCTGCTGATTTTCCTGGAGCAGCGCATTTACACCCATCGCGAGATTACTTTGATCCTGATCGCCCGAAAAACGCTGAAGGAGCTCTGGCGTTTTTACGCGCGCAGCTACGGGTGTCCGGTGCTTTATACGGGGCTCGATCCGGAGCGATTCGAGCCGCAGAAGCGACAGCGTATGCGCAGCGTGGCTAGGGCGCAAATTGGCCTTGCGGAGGATTCGTTCGCGGTGGTGCTCGTTGGAAATGACTGGCTGAATAAGGGCGTCCCGGTGTTGCTGAAGGCTTTGGCGCTGCTACCCGACTCGCCTGTAAAGCTGCTGGTTGTGAGCCGCGAGGATTCCGCACCGGCGCGGGCCATGGCGTCGAGCCTCGGCGTGGAGGGGCGCGTATATTTTCTGCCCATCGGCAAACGGAACATCGGAAATCATCACGAACGGCGTGAATGGTTTAATTCTTGGCGATCCCGCGGATGCCGCTGGATTGGCGGCGATGATTCAGCATCTTGCGAGCGACCAGGCATTTCGCGCCATGCTGGCCGAAAATGCCGCGCGAACCGCGCAGAACTATACCTGGGAGAGGAATGGCCATCAGTTGAGTGCGCTCTTCGAAGAAATCCTGCAAAGGAAGGAACCGCCCGCGGCGCATAAGCTTGCGCAGGGGCCCACCTCGTGACGATCGCTCGAAAAATTCAGCACCGGGGCTTTACATCTCTCAAATGAGCGAGCCGGATCGCGTTCGCCGACCTCAGAAGGTTCTCGGACTCTTTACGGAATTGCTCGGGATCGGCGGGATACAAGAGGCCGGGCGGATGACGGCGGCGGCGCTTTTGGAGATGGGGCGTGCCAGCGGGCGGCCGGTGGACATCCTCAGCTTGAACGACCCTCGAGGGGAACAACGCATTCGATGCAGCGATTCTGAAATCGCGTTTTCCGGTTTTGGGCGAGCCAAAGCACGATTCGTGCTTTCTGCAATCGGGAAGGCTCGTCGTACGCCGCGTGAGGGCACGCCGATCATTCTGGCGGCCCATCCGCATCTCGCGCTTCCTGCTGCCTGGATTCAGAGGCTCCGTCCGGATTTCAAAACGGTGGTGATGTCGCATGGAATCGAGGTGTGGAAACCCCTCGCTTCGCGGCGGCTGCGTGCTTTGCAAAAGGCGAGCCTGCTGACTGCTCCCAGCAGTTACACCGCGCGGAAGATGGCTGGAGAGCAGAATATTCCGGAGTCGAAAATCAGGCGCTTGCCCTGGCCGCTCAGCCCGGATTTTATCAAGCTTGCCGAGCATCCGGGAGAGCTTCCGCTGCCGCGAAGCTTTCCGCGCGGCCGAATTATTCTGACAGTAGGCCGGTGGGCTGCTCGAGAACGTTATAAAGGGGTAGACGCCTTAATCGTGGCGATCGCGCGCCTTCGCACTGCGGTTCCGGATGTGCAGTTGGTCGCCGTGGGAAGCGGCGATGACCTGTCGCGCCTGCGAAGCGTTGCGGCCGAACAGCAGGTCGCGGATGGAGTCCATTTTCTGGAGGGCCTGTCACAGCGGGAATTGGCTGCCTGCTATGCGGCTGCGGAGATCTTCGCGCTGCCGAGCACCGGCGAAGGATTCGGCCTGGTTTTTCTGGAAGCAATGGCCTTCGGCAAACCGGTGGTCGGAGCCGACGCGGGGG
>JBEKTG010000516.1:0-2662 GCA_049516275.1 Candidatus Acidiferrales bacterium | reverse complement strand
TCCGGCAGAAACGTCAGCTCGCTGCGATCCCCGGTGTCGGTGAGCTTTCCCCAATCGCGGATTTGCGAGAACCAGTCGATTTCGTCCATTCCCTTGAGAACCGGCTGGCCTTCCATCTGATAGACCTTCTGCCGGCAAAGGAAATTGGCGCGCCCTTTCATCAGGGCGACTTTCAGGTTAGGAGCAAAGTGCTTTTGTAGGAATGGCACATCCTTCTGAAAAAGCTGCTCCTGCAGCGATTTGGTTGCGGTGGAGATCACCACGCGCCGCCCGCTGCGGATGGCGGGGATCAGATAAGCGAGTGTCTTGCCGGTGCCGGTGCCCGCTTCGATCACGGCATGCTGGTGCCTCTGAAAGGCTTCCTCGACTATTCGGGCCATTTCGAGCTGCGAGGGACGGAATTCGTAACCGGAATGGCGCGATGCGAGCAGGCCGCCGGGGCCGAAGATGCCATCGACGGTGAGTTCCTCAGGTTTTTCCGCGGTCGCTTTTTTCGGCATGAAGGGAGCGCTTGCGAGCCCGCAAGAGCCAGAAGCTACCATAGCACAGGCCGGCTTTCCGCCGAGACTTCCCGAACGGGGGAATTTTTCTGTGCAGCGCACCTCTCTAAAAGTGTCGAGTGAGCGAGAACGCTTTTATTTGTTTTCAACGACATAGATGTGTTTCCGTTCGTCCGAGTGTGTCGAGTCAGCTGTCGCGTTTTTGCCATCTTTTTTCGCTCGTTTTTTCGCTCCACGAGGCCACCGTAGCATAGGAAAGTGGGCTTGTCTGGTTGGGTTTCGCGTGGTGAAGTTCAGTGCTAGTGCGAAGGCTAGTGGCTAGGGGCTAGATAACCCGCCCGCTACCACGGGCGCAAAGTTGATAAGTGTGTATGGGGTGTGTATAATTGAGCATGTCCAGCCGGGAGGTTATCAAGCAGTTGAAGGCTGACGGCTGGTATGAGGTAGCGCATGAAGGAAGTCACGTGCAGTTTCGGCATCCGACCAAACTAGGCCGGGTGACGGTGCCACACCCGAAGCGCGACATCCCTATGGGCACTTTGAGAAGCATCGAGAAGCAGGCCGGAATCAGGTTGAGGTGATCGTATGGAGTACATCGCGTATTTACACAAAGACCGCAAGTCCGATTTTGGCGTCAGCTTTCCGGACTTTCCCGGTTGCGTAACAGCGGGCCGGACGCTGGAAGAAGCGCGGCTAATGGCTATTGAAGCTTTGACGTTTCACGTCAAAGGCATGAACGAAGACGGGGCTGCGATCCCCGAGCCCTCGACGATCGACGATATCGCCAACGATCCGGCGGCGAAACACGCCGTGATGTTTCTGGTGCCGGTCACTCTCGAAAGAACGGTGCGCGTGAACATCACCGCGCGCGAAAGCCAGATCAAACGCATCGATCAGTTGGCGGAAGCGGCCGGGTTAAATAGATCGGCTTATATGGTGCGTTCGGCCATGGGTGACGAAACAGAATAAGCCCGTTGAGGAGACCAAGTCCCGCTAGCGCCGGACGAGGTCTTCGAGGGCTTTGGCCCAGTGCGAGAGATGATTCAGGGACGGGGCGTGGGTGTGATCGAGCACGAGCGGCGTGATCGAGACGGCTCCGTCGCGGATGGCGGCATGATCCGTGTTGGCTTCGATGTCCTCGGTAAGCTCCTGCTCGTGCAGCCAAAAATAGCGGCGGCCGCGAGGATCGACTCCCGCCTGCAGCAGGTTGCGGGTGATCTTGGACGATTGCCGCGTGAAGCGCACTTCCCCGGTCCAGGGCTGGGGCACGTTGACATTCAGCAGCACGCCCTTCGGCAGGCCTTCCTTCAAAACCACGGGAACCAGCGTCCGCGTAAAGCTCGCGGCGGGCGCGAAATCGAAATTCTTGCCGCGGTAGGCGACTGAAACCGCCAGCGAAGGAGTGCGATTGATGGCCCCTTCCATCGCGGCGCCGATCGTCCCGGAGTAATACACGTTCTCGCCGAGATTTCCGCCAGGGTTGATCCCGGAAACTACGATATCGGGCTTGTCTTTGAGAATCGTGTTGAAGGCGAGGATCATCGCGTCGGCGGGCGTGCCGTCCACGGCGAATTCGCGCTCGGCAAGCTGCTCGCAATAAATCGGCTGGCGCAGGGTCAGCGATTGCGCCGCGGCGCTGCGTTCATGGGCGGGGGCAACGACCGTGACGATGCCGATTTGGCCGAGCTCCTTCGCCAGCGCGCGCAGTCCGGGGGCGTGAATCCCGTCATCGTTGGTGACCAGAATGTGGAGTGCCATGATGTTTCGCTGTGGGAGAGCCTTGCAGCCACTCGCCGCCATCTTTACCAATGTAGCAGCAGAAATGGCCGCCCGCCAGCACCGGAGCCGAAATCCTATTTACTGATCGGATCGCCTGCGAGAGACATCCGGAGGGGGAAGGCTAACGAAGTTCTCAGCAGCATGGAGCGCTACCAAACACGCGTACGACCCTACGAATCAGTTGCGAGTTGGTTCTCCTCCCCGATATCATTCCTGCTGAGGATTCCACGTGGATGGAAGAACGAACGTTGAGACTTGGGAGGAATTTGAAGACGGTTTGCAGCGGGTGCGCGAAGAGTACGAGCAGTCGCCTAGATCGTTAAAATCGTCACTGTTGTTTCGCGGCCAGGAAGATTCCTGTTGGTCACTTAGGACCACTCTCG
>JBEKTG010000515.1:0-2665 GCA_049516275.1 Candidatus Acidiferrales bacterium | reverse complement strand
CGCTCCTCCACCAATAAGACCGACGACGAGTCCCTTCGCCGCGTCGTTGCTTCCGCCGCGCAGCTAGCGCACAACCAGCCGAAGAATCCCGATCTGCTGCCCATGCTCACGCGGCAGAAATATCAGAAAGTCGCGCGGTTCTCTGGCGCCACGTCCGCCGCCAACCCGCAGATGCGGGCCCGCGCCGTCACCAAAGTTTGCCGCATGGCGGACAAAGCCAGACAAACCGCCGCGGGAATTTTTTCGAGCGGCTCGATTCATGAGGTGATGGCGAATTCGAAGGGACTATTCGCCCGCTATGAACAGACCCGCGCGGAGTTTTCCGTAACGATCCTCGAAGAGAATTCCTCCGGCTGGGCCAAATCCACGTCGTACGATATTCGGGAGATTGATCCCGAATCTCTCGCAGAAAGCGCCAGTCAGAAAGCCGCAAGCTCGCGCAACCCGCGCGAGCTCGAACCCGGCCATTACACCGCGATTCTGGAGCCCGCCGCAGTCCTCGACCTCGTCGGCTTCCTTTTCTACGATTTTGCAGCCACCGCCGTGCTCGACAAGCGCTCCTGCCTCACCGGCCGCCTCGGCAAGAAACTTTTCGGCGAAAACATCACTTTGTGGGACGACGTCTACCACCCGCTGCAACTCGGCCAGCCATTCGATGGCGAAGGCGTTCCTCGCCAGAAAGTGCTGCTGATCGACCGCGGCGTCCCGAAGAACCTCGTCTATTCCCGCGCCACTGCGAAGAAAATGAAGACCAGGCCCACGGGTCACGGCTTCGCGCTTCCCAACGAGCACGGCGAAGCCCCGATGAATCTAGTGTGGGGCGGGGGAGACAAGACCGTCGGCGAAATGGTAACGTCCACCGAGCGTGGCGTTCTCGTAACGCGCCTGTGGTACATCCGCGAAGTGGATCCCTACAACAAAATTCTCACCGGCATGACGCGCGACGCCACATTCCTCGTCGAAAACGGCCGCGTAACCGGCGGAATCCGCAATTTCCGCTTCAATCAAAGCGTCATCGATATGCTTTCAAACGTCGAGATGCTCGGCCCGGACGTGCGCTCCTCCGGCGAAGAATCCTTCGACATGGTCGTGCCCGCAATGAAGGTGCGCAACTTCCACTTCAGCGAAGTAACAAAATTCTAGCCAGCCTTTTCTCGACGATGTCATCCCGAACGAAGTGAGGGATCTGCATTTTTTTCATCGTGACGGCCTCCGAACGAAGAACTGCGACTTATCCACGTTCGCCGGCACCGCCACATCGAAGAACCCCACCATCATTTCATCGTAGGTCTGATCGCCCCAGCGAACCGCCGCATCCGGATCGGGATTATGAGGGTTGTTCTTCGAGTTGTCGTACCACGCCACCGCCTGCAGCACCGTCCCGGCCTTCAGCAGTCGCGGCTCCGCGAGGCGGTAGCTCAGCTGCCAGTAGAAATCATAATTCACGCGCAGCAGCGTTTCGATCCCGCCGCCGGGCCGCAGGATGTTGTACTCGAAGCGCTTCCCGCGCAGGTGCATATGCGGAAAGAAGCTGAGCAGCAAGGCATCGTTGGGAATCGAGCCATGCACCTCCACGCGAAAGTCCGGCACGCCGGGCGGAATCACGAACTTGTCGTTCGTCAATTGCAGCGTAAGCACGCGCTGCTTCGGCGGTTCCTTCGCGAACACCAGTCCCACGCTGGTCTGATCGCTCATCGGATGGCCGTGCGCCATGTAATGCATCTGGAACACCAGATCCGATCCGGCGGGAATGAACTTAGCCATGCCGCTGGTCCAGTTATCCGGCGAACTTCCCGGCGCGTACACCAGAAGAATATCGGCCGTGGTGAAGTGAGTGTCGCTGCGGTCCTGCTCGTCGTTCATATCCGCGCCGGTGAAAGGCTCACCGATCGGCGCATGCTGCAGCCAATGCGAATCCGGCGGACGCACGTACACCACCGCGTGATGCACATTCTCCCGGCTCGACGGTCGCACCTCGGAGAACTGCACCCACTTGCCCTCGGTGAATCCCGTGTGCACGATTTCGTAGGTGTACTGCACGTCCCCGCGCGCGGGAATCGCCACCGGTTTCGGCATCTGTATCACGGCATCCGGCTGCGGGATCATCCATCCGCGCGCCCACTCGCGAGGAGCAGGAGCGTAATGCGGATCGCCCGCCGGCGCGTTCGAGTCCGCCCACGAAACAAGCGTGGCGATTTCCTGCGGGCTGAGCGAAGGATCATTCGAGAAATGCCCGATGCCCGGGTCGGCAAACCACGGCGGCATTTTCTTCTGGCTCACGGCGTTGGCGATGGCTGGGGCAAACGGACGAGTTTGTTCGTAGGTGACGAGCGGCATCGAGCCGATTTCGCCCTCGCGATGGCACGCCTGGCAATGATTCTGAAGGATGGGCAGCACGTCACGATAGAACGTCGCCGGCGCACTACCGGAGTCGCTAGCAGGCACGCCCTGCCGGGAAAAGCTTGGCGACACCGCGCACAGTGCCACCAAACAGACCGCCGCTAGAAGGCCTCTCGTTCCGTTCATCCAAGCTCCTGTAGCCCTATTGCGTGGTGAACTGAAGGCTGGAGATCGCCCGCGCGATCACGTTCTCCTGGATTTGCACGAGGTCGCTGTCCGCAAGGGTCATTCCGAATATGGTGAATAGCCGCGCGCCGTGCGGGAC
>JBEKTG010000514.1:0-2677 GCA_049516275.1 Candidatus Acidiferrales bacterium | reverse complement strand
CGGCGCCGTCACGCCCACAAATTCTTTCACCCAGTTGTAGACGACTTTCATCTTTTGTTTTTCGTTGTCATCCCGAGCGAGCGAAGCGACGAGGGATCTGCTTCTTCTGGTTTCTTCCCAACGCCTCCGATTGCACCGTCTATGGAAATTGGCTCAGAAACCGCACATCGTTCTGATACAGCAGCGGAAGCTCGCTGATTCCGTATTTCATCATCGCCAGCCGGTCGACGCCCATCCCGAACGCAAATCCGGAGAGCCGCTCCGCATCGTATTTCACGAAGCCGTACACCGCCGGATCCACCATCCCCGCGCCAAATAATTCAATCCAGCCCGAAAATTTGCACACGCGGCACCCGCTCCCGCCGCAAACGTGGCAGGTGGCATCCACCTCCGCCGAAGGCTCGGTGAACGGAAAGTAGCTCGGCCGAAGCCGCGTCTTCGCCTGCGGCCCCAGAAACTCGCGCACGAAATATTCGACGGTGCCCTTGAAGTCGCAAAAAGTAATGTCGCTATCGACGGCCAGCCCTTCGATCTGGTGGAACATGTACCCGTGCGTCGCATCCGGATTGTCGCGCCGGTAGACTTTTCCCGGCACGATGATCCGCACCGGCGGCGCCTGCTTTTCCATCGTTCGAATCTGCATCGGCGAAGTGTGCGTGCGCAGCAGATGCCCACCCCGCGCGCCCTCGATGTAGAACGTATCCATGTTGTCGCGCGCGGGATGGTGCTCGGGGATGTTAAGCGCCTCGAAGTTGTAGTAAGGCGTCTCGATTTCGGGCCCCTCCACAACGCTGAACCCGATAGAAAGAAAAATCCGCTGCAGCTCTTCGTACGTCTGCCGGATCAGATGCCGCGTCCCAATCGCCCGCTCCGCACCCGGAAGCGAAAGATCGATCTGCTCGCGAGCCTGCGCCGCCTGTTCCGCGGCCGCTTCAATCGCAACTCGCCGCTCTTCCAGCACCGCTTCCACGTGCGCCTTGAGCTTGTTCAGCTCCTGGCCCACAACGCGTTTCAGTTCCGGCGGCGCCGGCTTCAGCCAATTGTCAGTAATAAGCGACAGCACGCCAGATTTCCGCCCAGTCCAGGCGAGGACGAACATGCGCCAAGATTCGGGGTCAGCTGAGTGAACTGTTGCTTGTTTGTCAAAGCCCTGGCCCACCTCGGCGAAAAGCGACGCGGCGGACTCCGGCGTTGTGGCGCCGATCTCCGCCAGCGTCTGCTCGACGATTTTTCTTTCGGCCATTTAAGCGACAGGCGGAGCGGTCTTGGCGGGCGCCGTGCCAAGATGCTGCTTCGCCGACGCGACCAGCGCGGTAAAACCTTCCGCGTCGCGCACGGCGATGTCGGCTAGGATTTTCCGGTCGAGTTCGATGCCGCTCGCCTTGAGCCCGTGAATCAGCTGGCTGTAGGTGATGCCGTTGTTCCGCGCGGCCGCGCCGATGCGCTGAATCCACAGCGTGCGGTAATCGCGCTTGCGCGTGCGCCGGTCGCGGTAGGTGTAGCGTAGTGAGCGGTTTACCGCCTCTTTTGCCGACCGGTACAGCTTTCCCTTGGTCAGGAAAAATCCCTTCGCGTGTTTCAGCAGCTTTTTGCGCCGCGCACGGCGCTTGGTACCGCGTTTAACTCGAGCCATTTGCTTACGTCTCCTTAGGCGCCGAAAGGCGCGGAAAAATTTCGCAGCGCTCAGTCACTCAACACTCTGAGCGCGGCAAAAATAAACTGGTCAGGGAGACAAACAGGATCCGCGAGGACGCACAACGACGCGCCTCTCGGACGGGTTTGTCTCGATGTGAACCGCTCCACTTTTCTCGCATCAACTAGCTTTGTAGCATCGCGAGAATCCGGCCGGCAGGCACCCGTTACGCGCTGCCTGGCTCGTAAGTCCGTATTTCTACGGATCAAAACTTTTCAAAAGCTTACAGCCCGTAAGGCAGCGCGAGACGCACGTTCGGAACGTCCGCCGGGTTCACGACCACCTTGTTGGCGAGTTTCCGTTGCCGCCGGGGCGACTTGGTGCCGAGCAGGTGCCGCTTGCCGGAGTGCCAGCGCATCACTTTCCCGGTGGACGTAATCTTAAAGCGCTTGGCGGCGCCGCGGTGCGTCTTCAGCTTCATTTTCTTGTTCTTCTTCACAATGCCCTCTTCGAAACTTTTTGTGCGGCCACACAATATCTCGCGGGGCCACGTGCAACCAACAAATAATGCAGATCCTTCGCTTCGCTCAGGATGACAGGCTAAGCCTGGCCGCCGGCCGCCGACTGCGCCGGACGCGCCGGCGCGCTCGCCACCGCGCCCTTTTTCGGCGCGAGCAGCGCGAGCAGGATGTTGGCCTCCATGCGCGGCCCGAATTCCACCTGCGCGTGGTCCATGATGTCCTTCAGCAGCCGGTCCATCTTAGCGCGGCCCACATCCTGGTGCGCCATCTCGCGGCCGCGATGGAAGATCATGGCCTTGACCTTGTAGCCGTCGCCCAGGAAGCGGATGATCTGGTTCTTCCGCACCTGGTAATCGTGCTCGGCGGTCGACGGCCGGAACTTCACTTCCTTGATGTGCGAACTCTTCTGATGCTTCTTCTGCTCGTGGGCTTTCTTGTTCTGCTCGTAGAGGAACTTTCCGTAGTCGACGAGCTTGCAGACCGGAGGCACGGCGTTGGGCGAAATCTCGACGACGTCCAGGCC
>JBEKTG010000513.1:0-2681 GCA_049516275.1 Candidatus Acidiferrales bacterium | reverse complement strand
TTTGTATCAGTGTTCAACGCCAAAACAAAAGCAGATCCCTCGCTGCGCTCAGGATGACAGCGCCTTTTTAGGGATGCCACCCTCACGTATAAGCCGTGCCTGCTGCGCTTACGATAACAAAAGCAAAGGCAGCGGCAAGAAAGGCAGAAGACCGACCCTTGACACCGAAGGGTCGGGCACCCGCAAAAGCAGATCCTTCGCTGCGCTCAGGATGACAGCGCCTTTTGAGGGATGACACCGCGAATGGCATCAGCGCCACTCGTGATCACAGCCCTCGAACCAGCCGAACATGGCCGAGCTACCGCCCCGGGGCCGCGCAAAATCAGCCGAACACCGATGGGTCGCGATCGGTGAAAAATTCCCGGTGCACCGCTTCGGCTGCCTTTGCCAAGTCCTGCGAGGCTATCACGACTCCTAGATTGAGTCGCGAGGAGCCTTGCGAAATCATTAGGACGTTTACGCATTTCAGCGCTCCGAGGACGCGGGCGGCTACGCCGGGGGTTTCGCGGATTTTGTCGCCTACGGCGCAGAGGATGGCGCGGTCCTTTTCTATGGAGACTTCGGTGAACGGCTCGAGTTCGGCGCAGATTTCCGGGAGGCGCGCGTCGTCGTCCACCGTTAGCGAGACGCTGACTTCCGATGTGGAGACCATGTCCACGGGCGTTTCGAAGCGGTCGAAGGCTTCGAAGATGCGGCGGAGGAATCCGTGAGCGCCTAGCATGCGGGTGGAACGGATGTTGACTACGGTGATTCCCTTTTTGCAGGCTACCGATTTCAGCACGTTGGTGCAGGAAACCGCGTTGGCTACGATTTTTGTGCCGGGGGCTTCGGGGCGGCGGGAGTTGAGAATCCACACCGGGATATTTTTCTCTTTTGCTGGGAGAACCGTGGCGGGGTGCAGGACCTTGGCTCCGAAATAGGCCAGCTCGGCGGCTTCGTCGAAGGAGATGGTTTTTACCGGGTGCGTGCCGGGGACGAGGGTGGGGTCGCAGGTTAGCACGCCGTCTACATCGGTCCAGATGTCGATTCCGTCGGCGTCGATCGCGGCGCCTACTAGGGCGGCGGAGAAGTCCGAACCGCCGCGGCCTAGCGTGGTGGTTACGCCTTCCTGGTTGGCGGCGATGAATCCGCCCATCACGGTGACGCGATGCTGGCCGTTGGCGGCGATGCTGGCGGCGGTTCGCGGGTAGGTCTCCGCGATCAGGGGCGAGGCGTGGGTGAAGCGGGAGTCGGTGACGATGACGTTGCGGGAATCGAGGTGCGTGCTGGGAATGCCCTGGCTGTCGAGCGCTAACGCTACGATGCGGCTGGAGAGGCGTTCGCCGAAACTGGCTACGGCGTCTTGCGAGCGCGGGGTGAGATCGGAGACGGCGCAGAGGCCTTCGACGATTTCGCCGAGGTCGCGGAAATGGTCGGTTAGGACGGTTTCTAATTCCTTGCGATGGGCTTCGGAGACTAGCGGAGCGGCTTCGCTACGGTGGAAGTCCTCGATGGCGCGGAGTTGGGCCAGAGCTTCGGGGCGGTTGCCCTGGGCGGCGTTGGCGGCCATGGCGAGGAGAGCGTTGGTGGTCTTGCCCATGGCGGAGACTACGACTACCGGATGTTTCGGCAGGCGCGAGCGGACGATGTCCGCTACGCGGAGGATGGCCGAGGTGGATTCGAGGGAACTGCCGCCGAATTTCATTACGATCATTGGGTTAGGGGTCCTTGTTTTGGGGTCATGAGTTGGAAGGGCTCGGCAAAAGGCCCGCTGGAAGGGCGCTGCGAGCGGATGGCGCGTTTGTGGCGCGGAACGGATAAAAGAGAAAGCGAAGACCCACCCTTACACGACAAAGGGTGGGGCACCCGGAAAGGCAACAGCAACTGCGAAGAGAGAGGCCGATTCGCTTCGCTCGCTTGGGTTGCGTGGGTCAGCATGCGGCTACCAGGCGGCGGACGGCTGCGGCGTAGAGGTCGATGGCTTGCAGGAGGTCGCTTTTGGCGATGTGCTCGTCTGCGGTGTGGGCCACGTGGATGCTGCCTGGGCCTAGCAGGAGGGGTTCGCCCCAGGCACCGTTGAACATGGGAACGTCGGTGGTGTAGGAGACTACTGTGGTGGGGATGCCGTCGACGCTGTGAAATTCTATGGCTGGGATGAAGAGAACTTCGTTTAGCTCTACGCGGTCTCCGACGGCTTGCGCTAACGATTGGCGGACGGGGGCGGGGTCGCCCACTACGCGCACGAGGATTTCGGCTTTGGCGGAATCGGCTATTACGTTGGGGGCGCGGCCTCCGGCGATGGTGCCGATATTCATGGTGCTCGGGCCTAAGAGGGGATCGACCGGGAGTTCTACTCGGCGGAGATTTTCCAGGGCGTCTAGTAGCTTTTCGATGGCCGACTCGCCTAGTTCCGGGTAGGCGGAGTGCGCCAGGCGGCCTTTGGCTATGGCTTCAAAGCGCAGTACGCCTTTGGATGCCAGGACCAGCTTGTTTTCCGTGGGCTCACCGTTGATCAGGTAACGGGAGCCGCGCGGGCTGCGGGAGGCTGCTATGGCGCCTGCGCTGCTGCGCTCCTCTCCTACTACGAAGAGGAGGCCCAGGTTCCTGATGCCGGTGGCGAGGAGCTTTTCGGCTGCGGCTATCATCGAGGCGATTATGCCTTTTGCGTCGCAGGAACCGCGTCCCCAGATGTGGTCGGAATC
>JBEKTG010000512.1:0-2712 GCA_049516275.1 Candidatus Acidiferrales bacterium | reverse complement strand
GCCTGCTATTTCGGACTCAAACACTTCAGCGCCCGCGCGAAGGTTGGTTTTGAACTTAGCGAGCTACCCGAAGCGATGCGAACGCTGCACCGCCGGGGCGTTCGGGGTTATGTGACGTTCAACACGCTGGTCTTCGAGCACGAACTCGCCGAAGCCGCGCGTGCGATCGGTTCTATCGCGGAAGCCGGTGTCGACGCGATCATCGTGCAGGATATCGGTGTGCTCAAACTGGCGCGTCAGATCGCTCCCGGACTCGAACTGCACGCCTCCACGCAGACCAGCATCACCAGCGCGGAGGGCGTCGAATTCGCACTGGCGCAAGGGGCCCAGCGAGTGACGTTGGCTCGCGAATTGTCTTTGGACGAAGTGGCCGCAATTTACGCGAAGACCAAGGCTGATCTCGAAATCTTCGTGCATGGGGCTTTATGTGTGGCCTACTCCGGCCAGTGCTTTTCATCCGAAGCCTGGGGCGGACGAAGCGCCAATCGGGGCCAATGCGCGCAAGCCTGCCGGTTGCCGTACGAAATGCTGGTGGACGGGGAACCGAAGCCCCTCGCCGACGCGCGCTACCTCCTCTCGCCCGGGGATCTGTCGGCCCTGCGGCATGTGCCGGGGATCATTGCAGCCGGGGTGAGTTGCATGAAAATCGAGGGCCGCTACAAAGACTCCTACTACGTCGCATTGACCACGCGGGCTTACCGGCAAGCCGTCGATGACGCGTGGGCAGGCAGGGAATCGTCCATCACGCCGCGCCAGGAATTGGAACTCGAGCAGGTCTACTCACGCGGTCTCGGACCCTATTTCATCTCCGGCGTGAACCATCAGAAAGTGGTGAACGGCCGCAGCCCGCGCCATCGGGGCGTGCATATCGGCGCCGTCGCCGCCGTTCAGGATGCCAGCGTATACGTCGAGCCCGCGGCGGCGCATGAAATCGCTCCGCTCAAAGCGGGAGATGGCGTGGTGTTCGATGCGGCCGATTGGCGGAGTCCGCAGGAAGACGAGGAAGGCGGCCGCGTGTACCAGGCGACGCCTCGGCTGGATGGCACGCTGGAGCTGAGCTTCGCCAATAACGCCGTGAATTTCCGCCGCATTCGCGCCGGCGATCTGGTGTGGCGGACGCACGACCCCGAACTGGATCGGGTGGTGCGCCCCTTCCTTCACCCCGCCGCGCCGGTCTCA
Organism: Candidatus Acidiferrales bacterium; assembly: GCA_049516275.1. Classification (GTDB taxonomy): domain Bacteria; phylum Acidobacteriota; class Terriglobia; order Acidiferrales; family UBA7541; genus Palsa-295. Next base: position 1,533 of record JBEKTG010000512.1, on the reverse strand, counting down.
AAGCAGCCGCTCACGGTACACGCGGCCGCCCGGGAGAACGGGCCGCTCGATACTCGCTGGACTTTGTCCAGCGGACTCTCCGTCACGGTGGAGTCGCCCAGCGCACTCGGCGCCGCGCAGAATCGCGGGCTCACCGAAGAGATGCTGAAAGAGCAGCTGGGCAGGCTCGGCAATACGCCGTATGAATTGGCTGGACTCAGCGCGGAAATTACCGGGTCTGTTTTCGCCCCGGTCTCGCTGTTGAATCGAATGCGGCGCGAGGCTGTCGAAAAGCTTGAGGCGCTCCAATCGCGTCCCTCAACCCGGTTGATTCATCCCGCGCCCGACCTTCGGCGGGAAGCGCGCCCGCCCGTCGCCGCTGCCTCGCAGCTTCACGTGCTGATCCGCAACCCGGAGCAGATCGAAGCCTCGATTGCCGCCCGCGCCGATAGCGTCACTTTGGACTATTTGGACCTTTACGGGCTGCGCCCTTCCGTCGAACGCGTAAAGGCAGCCGGAGTCGAGGTCCGAGTGGCCAGCCCGCGCATCTTAAAACCTGGCGAGGGCCGCATCGCGGACTTTCTGGTCAGCCTGCGCTGCCCGATTCTCCTTCGCAGCACGGGCCTGCTTCACGCGCTTAGAGAGACAGGCAGCCAGCCGTTAATCGGCGATTTCAGTCTCAACGCCGCCAATACGCTGACGGCCGAAGCGTACTTTGAACTGGGTCTGGCGCGGCTCACACCGACGCACGATCTCAACGCATCGCAGGTGTCCGCACTAAGCCGAACGATTGGAGGGGAGCGGATGGAGGCCGTCGCATATCAACACCTGCCGGTCTTCCACACCGAGCATTGCGTCTTCTGCCGATTCCTTTCAAGCGGCACTTCTTACCGCGATTGCGGCCGGCCGTGCGAAAAGCATCGCGTGGCCCTGCGAGATTCACAAGGCCGCGCGCATCCCGTGGTGGCCGACGTCGGGTGCAGGAATACGGTATTCGGCGCGGAGGCGCAGGAGGCCAGCGCGCACATGGACGGGTGGCGTGAGGCGGGCATTCGCCACTTTCGGCTGGAGTTCGTGCACGAATCGGCGCGCGAGGTTCAACACGTCACGGCCGCGTTCCAGTCATTTCTCGGAGGCGGAATCGACGCGAGCGAGTTGGGCGATCAATTGAAGCGATATGCTCCCGCGGGGGTCACGGAGGGAAGCCTCTTCGTACCCCCGGATTTCGAGCGTTTTCCCATTTTGCAATAGCCCGGCCTGTAATGAAATGGCGGACTACCACAAAGCCGCGTTGCTGCACTTGAAAGACGGGCGCGTTCTGCTCTGCCGCAAAAAGCACACCACCTCGCTGTTGATTCTCCCGGGCGGCAGCCTGGAGCCGGGGGAGACCGCGGAAGAATGTCTGCGGCGCGAGTGCCGCGAAGAGTTGGGCGAGGTGGCGGTCTCGAACCTTAAGCACCTGGGCGATTACGAAAGCCCGGCTGCCGGACAGGATGGCAAGACCGTAAAGATCGAACTGTACACGGGTGAGCTCGAAGGCACGCCGGCCGCGCA
>JBEKTG010000511.1:0-2713 GCA_049516275.1 Candidatus Acidiferrales bacterium | reverse complement strand
AGAATGCCGGCCGCCTCGGCGCGCAGCACGGTGCTGTTTCCCCAGCGCAACTGCGCCGCGGTCTTTTCTTCGCGCACTTCCGCGAGGTGGGTGTGAATGCCGCGGCCCATCGAACGCGCCAGTTCGCTTGAAGCTTCCAGAAGTTCATCGGTCTGCCCAATGATTGTTCCCACTCCCACGCGGAAGCCCACGCGCTTCGCGGACGCACAGCGTTCGGCGAGAGCGCGGTGCTCCTCGATGATGCGCGTCACCGGCAGGGCAGCGGACGTTCCCCAGGCGATATCTTCGGCTCCGAAACACGACACACCGCGCAAGCCAAGCTCCTCGATCCCGTCGACCACGCCGAGGCTTGCGAAATCACATGGATTCGAGTGGCAGAACATGTCGTTGAACGTGGTGACGCCGGAACGAATCAGCTCCGCGCCACGAAACAACGTGCCGATATGGGCCATCTCCCGCGTCAGGTGCGGCATGGTTGGAGCAAGAAGCCTCGCGCCCCACACCCATATGGAAAGTTTCTCGGCCATTCCCGGGAGCAGCGCCTCGGACATGTGCGTGTGCGCATTCACGAGGCCCGGAATCACAATCCCGTAAGCGTCGCCTACAACGAGTGCGTCCGGATATTTGCGGCTGAGATCCGCAAACGTGCCTACGCCGGCGATCAAGTCGCCCACAATCGCTACAGCACCGTCGGCGATCTCGCCGAGCGGGCCCATAGTCAGCACATGGCCTCCGCGGACGAGCGTGATTGCCGCTCTTGTGGTGGCAGCGCTCACAGCGTCTCCTTGGCATAACGCCGCCACGAAATGGTTCTGTCTTCCACCCAGCCTACGAGGAAGAACAAAATGATTCCCATGGCGGTCAGGACGGCAACCGTCGCAAATAGCCCCGCCGTCTCACCGCGATTTTCAAAGTGAAGCATCAGGTACCCGAGCCCCTTCGTGGCGCCGACCCATTCACCCACCACCGCGCCCACCACACTGAGAGCCATGGCCACGCGCACGCCGGAAAAAATTCTCGGAAGCGCCGATGGAAGCGCCGCCATCTTCATCACATCCCACGGCCCGGCACCGAAGGTGCGAAGCAATCGGATCAGCTCGGGGTTCACCGAACTGAGTCCGTCAACGGTGTTGACGGCCACCGGGAAAAAGCACATCAGCGCCACCGTCGCTGCCTTGGGCACGATGGTGAAGCCGAACCACAAAACCAGAATGGGCGCGACCGCCGGTATCGGAACCATTTGAGTGGCCACCAGCCACGGATAGGCCGCCTCGCGAAACCAGTGCCAGACCTGCATCAAAATGCCGAGCGACAAGCCGATGATCACGCCGCTCGCAAAACCCACCAGGAGCTCCAAGAGCGTTGCAGCACCATTCCTCACGAAGATTCCGGTGTTCTCGAAGAGATATTTCGCTACGGCGCTGGGCGGCGGCAGAAGCAGCGGGTCGATGCCCGCCGCGCGAACATAAATCTCCCAAACGGCGATGATTCCCGCACCGAGCAGAAGCGGAGGCCAGATTCCCGCTTTCATTGCGGCCTGCCCAAACTTTCGAGCAGCCGAGCCTTGAGCTCGTTGAAGTGGACCGAGGTAACCACCTCGCCGTAGTTTCGCGGCCTGGGAACATCCACGTCGAGCGACAGGACAATGCGGCCGGGGCGGGGGCTCATCAGGTGGACCACGTCAGAAAGGAACAAAGCTTCGTCGATGTCGTGGGTGACAAACACGATTGTACAACGGTTCTCCTGCCAGTAATCGAGCAGCCAGGATTGCATCGACGCGCGCGTAATCGCATCCAGCTTTCCGAAAGGCTCATCGAGCAGATTGATTCGCCTCTCGCACAGAAATGTTCGCAGCATCGCCACGCGTTGTCGCATCCCGCCGGAAAGCTGGCCCGGGTAGGAGAGCTCAAATCCGTCGAGCCCGAAGCGAGCCATGTGCTCGCGGGCGCGCTTGCGGGCTTCGGTGCGATCGCATCCCAGGCATTCGAGGCCAACCGCCGCATTGTCGGTGACGGTCCTCCAGGGCATCAGCGTGTCCTGCTGGGGCATGTAGCCCACGCGGCCGAGCAATTCGCCCGATCCCAGCGCGGGAGTTTCGATCGAGCCCGCGTCCGGCTTGTCGAGCCCGCAGAAAAGATTGAGCAGCGTCGATTTTCCGCAGGCGCTGGGGCCCACGATGGTCACGAACTTCCCATCCGGAATGTCGATGTCGGTGCCCTCGAGTGCCCGGACCGCGCGCGCACCGTCGCGGTAGGTTCTGCTGACGCCGCGCACCCTCATGGCCGTCGCCTCCGGCATCATGGCTTTTTTCCCTGGTCAGCGGAAACCGGCGGCAAGAACTCGTTGGTGGCAAACTTTGACGGATCGTCGCGGACGTCGAGCACTCCCATCTCTCTGATCCAATCCAGGTAGTCTTTCAGCACCGCGAGATTCAGCCGGCCGTACGCAGGCGCATCCGCGCGCAGTACGGGCCGCAGCGCGTCGAGGTAAGGCCGCAATCCTTCTGCTGTTTCGCCCTCAACGCGCCCGGCCATTGCGGCGCAAGCGGCGTTCGGATTCGCAATGGCGTCATCATATCCTCTCACGACGGCTCGCAGAAACCCTCGCACGGCGGCGGACTGCCGCGCCAGAAAATCCTCGCGCGCAAAAACGATGAGCTCGGGATACGCCGGCGCGCCGTAGTCGTAGAGACGCATCACGTTCGCCGGATAAT
>JBEKTG010000510.1:0-2717 GCA_049516275.1 Candidatus Acidiferrales bacterium | reverse complement strand
CGACGTTCTGCTCCTGCAGCGCGGAGATCACGTCCGCCGCGGTCAGTTGCCGCGCCGCCAGTTTCGTCGGGTCGAGCCAGATGCGCATCGCATATTTGCGCTCGCCGAAAATGACCACGTCCCCCACGCCGGGAATGCGTTTCAGCGCGTCCTTCACGTACACATCGAGATAGTTGGAGATGTACTGGTTGGAGAGGCTGCCGTCCGGCGAATAGAACCCGCCGGCGAAAACGAAATTCGGATTGGCCTTGGTGATGGTGACGCCGGTGTTCTTGATTTCCTGCGGCAGGCGGCCCTGCGCGCTGGCCACGCGGTTCTGCACGTCGACCGCCGCGATGTTCAGGTCGTAGCCCGTGCGGAAGGTGACGTTGATGTTGCTGGTGCCGTCGTTGGAGCTCGTCGAGGTGATGTAGTGCATGCCCTCGACGCCGTTGATCTGCTGCTCCAGCGGGATGGTGACGGCCGATTCGACCACCTGCGCATTCGCGCCCACGTAGTTGCTGCTGACGGTCACCTGCGGCGGCGCCAGATCGGGGTACAGCGAGATCGGCAATCCGGGAATGGAAACGGCGCCCGCAAGAATTATCAGCAGGGCGCATACCGTGGCGAAAACGGGCCTCTTGATGAAAAAATCAACCAAACCGGCACTTCCTCTTTCTAGCGGCGGTCCTGCGTGCTCGCTCCGCCACTGCGCGCGTCGAAATCTTTGGTGTAAAGCTAGCTGGTGGGTTGGATGGGCACACCGTCGATGAGGAATTGCGTGCCGGACACGACGACCTGATCTCCCGGCTTCAAGCCGCTGGTAACTGCGTAATCGTTCCCGACTGTATCGCCCAGCGTCACCGCGCGCTGCTTGGCGACTGTCCCGTTATCTCCCCGCTCGGCCACATAAACAAACGCCTGCCCCCCGATGCGCGTGATGGCCAGCACCGGCACGGTGGGCGTGGGTGCTGTGCTCCAGACCACTCGCGCCTTCACGAGCTGCGCGTTGCGAAACTTGTCGAGCGATCCATGGACGGGCGCCTTCACCAGGATCCCCTGCGTGGCGTTGTCCACCTGCTGCGAAATGAAATAAATCTTCGTGTCCTCGATCAGCACTCCCGTGCTGGTGACGATCTGCACCGGAAGCCCCATGCGGATATCCGCCGCTTTCTCTGTGGGGATATAGATGTACGCTTCCAGGTCGGCATTTTCATCCACGGTGGTCAGCAGGGTCTGCGGCGAAACGTGGTCGCCCACGTGTACGGGAATGTCGCCCACGACGCCGGAGAAGGGCGCAGTGACGTTGTAATAGGCGAGCTGCCGCTGTTCCGCGGCACGCGCAGCCGAGGAAGACTCCCAATCCGCTTTGGAGTTCTCGAACGCCTGCACTGCCAGATCGAGGCTCTGCTTGCTGGTCACGCCTTCCTCGTAAAGCTTGCGCTGGCGCTCCACCTCAATCTGGTTGTATTCGTACGTGGCCTTCTTCTGCGCCTCTGTGCTGCGCTGCTGCTCGACCACGGACTGCTGTTTCAGCGGATCGACGGTCATCAAAGCCTGGCCCGCATTCACGTGGTCGCCGGACTTCACAACGATCCGCGTCAGAGCGCCATCGACCTGCGGCTGGATACTCGCGGACCTTCGCGATTTCACCGTAGCGACGTACTCGTCCACGCGTGGCACGGGTTCGAGATTGATCGTCTCCGTTTTGACGCGCATAGGCGGGGGAGCGGGCGGCTGCGACGACGCATTGCGGCACCCCGCAGCCGTAAAAATCACGAATGCCAATATGGCAGCGGGCATCGTTGCAATTCTTCCAGGATTCAACATCCTTTAAAGATGCTTGCTGAGTTGAAACGGTGCAAGTTTTTTTTGCCCGAAGCGAATTGCCTCCTCTCTTAACCTTATTGATTGCGGGTCCTTGCGGCGCTTGAGAAGGGAAGAGTGAGCCATCCGAATCGCGCCACTTCGGCCCCGGATTCGTTGCTTCGCGGGGGCGAGAGGAGTACGATGCGCGAGCTGCGACACGCCGAGAAAGTTATCGTGCCGGCCCATTTTTATGGAGGGGATTCCGAGATGAAACAAAGCCCACACGATCCACATACCAGCGAGGAGATTTCTCGACGAGGTGTGATCAAACGTCTGGGAACCGCAGCAGGAATTGCGGCGGTTGCGCCCGGCTTTGCCCTCGGACATAACATGGGGCAGAACGCGCAGGGCGCCGCAAACGCCTCAGCCGCCACGGTTCTGTCCAATCCGCCCCGCGATTTCGGCCCGAACGCGCCGCCGGCACCCTACCCTGATGCGGACGTGCTCGTGGTCGACCCGCTCTTCAACAAATATCACGTCTTCAATACCTCCATCGAGCGCTTGTGGACCGGAGGGCTCTGGTCGGAAGGTCCGGCCTGGAGCGGGCAGGGCCGCTACCTGGTGTGGAGCGATCTCCCCAACAATCGCCAGATGCGCTGGCTCCAGGACGACGGCCGCATCAGCGTCTTCCGTCAGCCTTCCAACAATGGCAACGGAAACAGCTTCGATTTTCAGGGACGCCAGATCACCTGCGAGCACCTGACCCGTCGCGTGGTGCGCTACGAGCACGATGGCTCGGTGACGATTCTTGCCGACAACTTCAACGGCAAGCACTTCAACTCACCCAACGATCTAGCGCCTCATCCGGACGGCAGCGTGTGGTTCACGGATCCTTTTTTCGGAGACTCCCTGTATGAAGGCGTGCCGGA
>JBEKTG010000509.1:0-2717 GCA_049516275.1 Candidatus Acidiferrales bacterium | reverse complement strand
GCAGCGCATCTCTACGTCGAACTCCCGCCGTGGATTCTGGCCAAGGAAGTGGCCGACAATTGGCGTACCAGCGCGTGGGGGCGCATCTCCGGGTTCAGCCCTCGGGAAAAAGCCTCTTCGGCCGACGACCATTAAGGGTTTGTCTGCTAAACGGCGGGCTTGCTATTTGAATCTTCGCCTTGCTCCATGGCGGATGTGGAGGACTTCTACGTGTTTTTGCTTCTCCAGGACGCGGAATATGACGCGATAGACATGAGGCTTGTTGCCGAACAACAGGTGCCTGAGCCTATCCTTCTTGCCGATGATGGGGCAGCGGTTTGGGTGGTGTTCCAAGCTTAAGATGTTTTCTTTGAGGTCCAGATACCATTTCAGGGCGGCTCGGGAGTGCTCGGCGCCGATTGTTTCATACAGCAAAGCCAGGTCGCGCTCCGCCCGGGAAGTAATCTTAACCTGATATGCCATGAGCGGCTTCGAACTTGCGGAAAACGTCCCGCGCCGACCGCGTTTTGCCCTCCTTTGCGTCCTCCAGGCCTTGTCGCACGCCTTCTCCGGCGTCCGCGTAAGCGGCAATATCAAGGAGCCGTTGATAGGCTTCGGCGTCCTGAACCACGGCCGCGGCCTTCCCGTTGACGGTCAGCACGACGGGGCGTTTGCTTTTCTTCAATTGTTTCATCAAATCGCCGGACCGGCGGCGGAAGGTCGTTAGCGACTGAATGTCCTTGGTGATATCGAGCATTGCCCCCCTGAGCAGCACCTAATTAGGTGCTGTCAGTATACTACGCGTCGCTAGAAGTAGAGCAAGGTACAATGGGTGTGTGGCGATCAAGCTTATTGCGATGGATATCGACGGGACGCTGCTCGACAGCTCCGCGCAACTTTCGGCGGAGAATTCGAGCGCGATTGCCGAAGCGGCGGAACGCGGGATCGAAATATTGCTGGTTACCGGCAGGCGCTTCGACTTTGCGCGAAGCGTTTCCGATTTGCTGCCGTGCTGCCTGCATCTGATCGTGAGCAATGGCGCGCTGATCAAGTCCAAGACGGGCGAGACGCATCAGCGACTGCTGCTGCCCAGCGCGGTGGCGCGGCGCGTCGTGGATGCCACGCCGCAATTCCGGGCCGAGGCTGCGGTGGTGTTCGATCGCCCCGGCCAGAAGCAGGTCTTCCTGGAAAGAGTCGACTGGGACGACGCCCAGCGCGGCCGCTATCTTCGCCGGAATCACGAGCACATCGCCGAAATTGCGCCGCTGAGCGCATGTTTCAACGGCGAGGATCCCATTCAGGTGGGCTTTGTCGGGAAGTGCGAGCCGATTCGCGCGGTGAAGAGCGTCCTGGAGGCTCTTCCCTTCACTTCGGCTTTCACCCTGTCGATGACCGAGTATGAGGACCGCGATCTTTCCATCCTGGACGTGATGCGCCGCGGGGTGACGAAAGGTTTCGCCCTAGCGGAATGGGCACAGCGCCGGGGCATCCGCCGCGACGAAATCATGGCCATCGGGGATAATTGGAATGACCGCGAGATGCTCGAATATGCGGGCTTTCCCGTGGTGATGGGCAACAGCGTGGAGGAGTTGAAATTGCAGGGCTGGACGGTTACCCTCTCGAATGACGAAAACGGGGTCGCCGAGGCGATCCGCGCTTACGCACTGGATGGAGCTGCTCGCATTCGATGAAACTGCATCAAAGAGACCGGGGACAATGGGCTTGCCGATGAAGTCACGCGCGAATTCCGCACGAGTCGTCTGTGCCGCCCTGCTGGCAGCCGCTTTCACCGGCGCTCCTACTGCGCGAGGCGACTATGCCGTGCTGCGTTCGGGTCTGCGCCTTCATATCACCGGCTATGAAACGGCCGGGGATCGCGTCCGGCTCACCGTGCAAGGCGGCGCCGTGGAAGTGGCTACCAGCGAACTACTCTCGGTTGAACCCGAAGAAACATTCCAGCCTGTTCCGCCTCCCCCGCGGGCGTCGACGGCGCCCTATGGCGACTTGATTCGCGCAGCCGCCGCGAAGCATGGCCTCGACGAAACGCTGATCACACGTCTGATTGCCGCGGAATCGAACTTTAATCCCAAAGCTGTCTCGCGGAAGCAGGCTCACGGATTGATGCAGCTTCTTCCGAAAACTGCGGCGCAGTATTCGGTGGCGGATGTTTTTGATCCCGAGGAGAATATCGAGGGCGGCGTCCGCTATTTGAAGGATTTGCTCGAGAAATACCGCGGAAATGTCCCGCTTGCGCTCGCTGCTTACAATGCGGGGCCCGATATGGTGGAGCGATATGGCGGAATTCCACCGTTCCCGGAAACGCAGAATTACGTAAAGCGAATCACTTCTGAATTAGCCAAGGCTTCGGCTTCCCTGCCCGCTAAATAGCCGGTCTTAGATAATCCCGCTTCCTGACTTGCCTATTGAGGCATCTGGCCCGGGGCGCCGAAAGGCGTTCCCTGGCCGCTTCCGGGATTTGGTGAGGGCGACGTAGCCCCATTCGGCCCTGCACCGATACCGGGCGAACCAGGCGACCCTGGTGAGTTGCTGAGTGTGCCTGCCGCGCCGGTGCCGATCGCCTGGCCCGGCTGCCCCGGCAGAATCCCGCCCGAACCACCCAAGCCCTGTTGCACCGCTTTCGCCTGGTCTTCAACCGGGTTCCAGATGAATTCCCATTGATTGTATTTCTTGCCGCCGTTGTACACGCGGATGGATGGCTTATCGACGGTGCTCCCAAC
>JBEKTG010000508.1:0-2728 GCA_049516275.1 Candidatus Acidiferrales bacterium | reverse complement strand
ACTTCCGGCGGCTTAGTGGTGGCTTTGAATTAGTTTGAGGATGTCGCTGTACATTACGAATGCGAAAATACCTAGAAGAAACACGAGGCCCACCTGCACGAAGCGCTCTTTTATAGACACGCTCAAATCGCGACGCAGGATTCCTTCTACGGCCAGCATCAGCACATGGCCGCCGTCCAGCACCGGTATCGGGAATAGATTGAGCAAGCCGAGGTTCAGGCTGATCACCGCCATGAGCCCGAGAAGCGTCATAGGACCGCGCTGAGCCGCCTGCCCGGAGACGCGGGCGATACCCACCACGCCCTGCAATTCACGGATCGAAACTTTGCCGCTGAAAAGGCCGCCGATCACCTGGACGATCTGGCGCATGTTCAAATACGTCTCGATGGTGGCGTCCTTGGCGGCGGAGACGGGCCCCTCGCGCTCAAAGGCATCGACAGTTCTTGGCGAAACTCCAATTTGATAGACGCTTTGGCCGTCCGATCCCATCCCTTGAATGGGAGCGATCGTGAGGGGCAGGTCTTTTCCGTTACGTCGGACCACCAGATCAATCGCGCGGCCGTCGGACTGGCGCACCGCGTCAACCAGCTGATACCAGGTGGAGACAGCCTTTCCATCGATGGACACGACCAGATCGCCGCCTCTCAACCCGGCTTTCTCGGCGGGAAAACCGATGGCGACATCGTCGACCACCGGCGTCAGCTTCGGATAGCCGACCAGCGAATCGGCGGAAATCAGCTTGTTGGGAATCGGGATCGAGAAAGTCTGTTGAGAGCTGCCGCGTTCGACGGTGACAGAAAGAGTGCTGCCGGGAGTGGCCTTATTGACGCGCGAAAGCACCTTCTCCCAGGTCGGCGTCTTCTCGCCGTTCACCGCGACGATGAGATCTCCTGCCTCGACTCCCGAGACAATCGGCGGGTTGGTGGGGACGGCGACGACGACGGCCGCTTGCCGGAGGTCCGGCTCATACGGCACGCCTACCAGGCCGTATATTCCCCAGAAAATCAGGAAGGCCAGCAGGACGTTCATAGCCGGCCCCGCGATGGCGATTACCACCCGCTGCCAGCGCGGCTTGGAAAGATATTCGTAATCGGCGCCGGTGCGCTCTTCCACCACATTGTCACCGGCCATGCGCACGTAGCCGCCAAAGGGGAGCGCGCTGAGGCGGTAGTCGGTATCGCCGCGCTTCACGCCAAAGAGGCGCGGACCAAACCCAAAAGAGAATACGTCGACGCGCACGCCAAAAAGCTTGGCGGCGATGAAGTGTCCCCACTCATGAACGAAAATCATGATGCCGAGAACAATGGATACGGAGATGAGATCTCTGAGGAAACTCGACATGAAGCCCTCGACGCCTATTCTAGAAGAAAACCAGCATTTTTAAAAATTCTCAAATCCACGCAGCGGACCAAAGCGCCAACTACAGCCGCCACCGTCTGACGACAACATTTGAGATGCGCGAAGGCAGGGCTATGATGCTAACCGCTTCGCCGCTTCCCGTGCCAATCGTCGTGCTTCGGCATCCGCCGCCAGCACATCGTCAATGGAATGCAGCGAAGTTCGCGGCATCGCACCCAGAACCGCTTCGATAACGGCGGGAATCCCCGGGAACGACAGCCTGCCTTCGAGGAAAGCGGCCACCGCGATCTCGTCGGCGGCATTCAACGCGCACGGCAGCGGACCACCTTCGCGAAGCGCCGCCATCGCGAGCGCCAGGCACGGAAACTTGCCCGGCGGAACTTCTTCGAAATCGAGGTGACGCAAAGTCGACCAATCCAGCGCGCAACTGTTAGACGCCACGCGCTCCGGATACGTTAGCGCGTATTGGAGGGGCATGCGCATGTCGGTGGGTCCTAACTGCGCGAGAATGGAACCGTCCACAAATTCCACCATGGAATGAATCGTCGACTGCGGGTGAATCACCACATGTATCCTGTCGAGATCCATGCCAAAGAGCCAGCGCGCCTCGATCACTTCGAAGCCTTTGTTCGTGAGGGTCGCGGAGTCGATCGTGATCCGCTGACCCATTTTCCAGTTCGGATGCGCCAGGGCCTGGGCGGGAGTCACGTTTGCCAGCTGCGAGGCAGGGGTAGATCGGAACGGGCCACCGGAGGCGGTCAGGACGAGGCGCCTAACTTCCTTGTACGCGCCGGCGCGAAGACACTGGTGCACGGCGTTGTGTTCGCTGTCCACCGGGAGAAGCGCAACGCCGTACCGCTCGACGGCCGCCATGACCACTTCGCCAGCCGCCACCAGAACTTCCTTGTTGGCTAGCGCGATGTTCTTGCCGTGCTCGATCGCCTTGTAGGTTGCGGGCAATCCCACCACGCCGACGGCGGCGGAGACCACCGTGTCTACGTCAGGGTGTGTCGCGACGCGCTCGATACCCTCGGGGCCAAAGAGGATTTCGATGGGATCCGCGTGCCGCTGGATATGAATCGCGGAACAGAGTTCTCGCGCCGCTTCTTCCGTCGCGACCGAAACCACCTTCGGATGGTGCCGCGAAATTTGCTCGGCGACGAGCGCTACGTTGCCGCCGGCCGAAAGGGCCGCGACTTCGAATCGCCCCGGGAGAGAATCGACCACACTCAGACACTGCCGGCCGATTGAGCCGGTGGAACCCAGAATCGAGATTCTTTTCATGCGGGGACAATTTTATAGAGGTTCGCGGGAATTTGCGAATCGCCGAGGCGGCGGGACGTGATTCTGAGAAATTACCGCGGCGTCA
>JBEKTG010000507.1:0-2742 GCA_049516275.1 Candidatus Acidiferrales bacterium | reverse complement strand
CACAGGGACGACGCAAACGAAAGATGCTGGAATTTGTTCAGCCCGCCCAGGTGCGGCATCAGCACGCTGCCGATCGGGCCGCCATACACCGTCCCGTAGGAATGGCCGCCGATCTTGCGAAACACAGGGCAGACGTTGAGACATGCCCCGCACCGAATGCAGTGCAGCACCTCGCGCTGTTCCGGATCGGCGAGAAGCTCGCTGCGGCCGTTATCGAGCAGCACTAGATGAAATTCCTCCGGGCCGTCGGTTTCGTGGGGAGCCCGTGGGCCTCCGATCAGCGTGTTATAGCAGGCGATGGGCTGCCCCACGGCGGATCGGGCGATCGCCGGCCAGATGACGGCGAGATCCTCCATGCGCGGAATCACCTTTTCGATTCCCGCCACGGCGACGTGTATGCGCGGAAGGCTGGTGCCGAGGCGTCCGTTGCCTTCGTTGGTGGTGAGCGCCATCATGCCCGAGTCGGCCACCAGGAAATTCGCTCCGGAAATTCCCATCTCGGCGGAGAAAAAGGCCTTTCGCAACGCGCGGCGAGCGATGCGAACCAAGTGCTGCGGATCGTCGCTCTCGACGCCGCCTAGCTTTTCACGAAAAAGGTCCGCAATTTCGGCGCGCGTAAGATGCATCGCCGGCGTCATCAGGTGATAGGGAGGTTCGTTGCGCAATTGAACGATCATTTCGCCCAAGTCCGTCTCGTAGACGGTGACGCCATTCTTTTCCAGCGTGTGCGTGAGATCGATTTCCTCGGTCACCATCGATTTCGACTTCACCACCGTGCGCACGTTGTTCCGCGCGGCCAGGTCGGCGATGTACCGGCGCGCATCCTCGGCGGTTTCCGCCCAGTAAACGTGCCCGCCGCGCTCCTTTAGCCGCGCCTCGAATTCGACCAAATACTTGTCGAGGTGGTTGATCGCCTCCCACTTGACTTCCTGCAGACGCTGGCGCGCCGCTTCCCAGTCCTGAAAACGCGCGCCGGTGCGCGCCACGGCCGCTTCGTAATGATCGATGCCGGTGCGAATCGTGCGCCGGTGCGCAAGGTCGGCCGATTTCGTGGCGGCGTTGCGGAGGAATTCCTGCGCGGGCCTGCTCATCAGGCGCCGTCCGCCACGGCAGCGTCGCGAGAAATATTCTCGGCTGTAGCGGGAGAACCAGTCTGCGCCAGAATGCTGGCCAGATGAATTGTGCGCACGGGCGACTTCCGCAGCCGCAGAACGCCGTCGATGTGCATCAGGCAGCTTGGATCGGTGGACGTGACGTACTCGGCGCCGGAGGCCTCGGCGTTCGCGGCTTTCGTTTCGCCCATCGCCGAGGAGATCATCGGAAACTTCGTCGCGAACGTGCCGCCAAAGCCGCAGCACTCCTCGCAGTAAGGCATTTCGATCAGTTCCATTCCCCGCACGTGCTTGAGCAACTCGCGAGGCTGCTGCTTGATGCGCAGTTCCCGAAGGGCGTGGCAGGCATCGTGATACGCAACGCGATGCGGAAAGCTCGCTCCCACGTCAGGCACCTGCGCGACCTTCACCAGGAATTCGGAAAATTCATAGACGCGCGCGGCGAGCTTTTTTGCCTGAGGAAGCAACGAACTCCCGGCCAGCAATTCGGGATAAAAATTCCGCACCATCGTGGTGCAGGAGCCGGAGGGGCAAACGATCGCATCCGCGTCCGATGCGCCGAATATCTGGACGAACCGCTCGGCAAGCGGCCGCGCCTCGTTCCAATAGCCGCTGTTGAAGCCGGGCTGCCCGCAACAGGTCTGCGCTTCGGGAAAATCAACGGCATAGCCAACGCGCCGCAGAACGCGCGCCATGTCCATCCCCGCTTCGGGGTTCAGCTGATCGACGAAACACGGAATGAACATCGCGACGGTCTTCATTGGATCAGCTATTGTGCATCCTACGCGCTGTTTTCGTTAAAAATTCCAGACATGCGCCAGCTTCCGCCGAGCGGCGAAGCCGGGTCGCCTCTTCTTGCTGTGGAAGCTTACGCGTAAAAGCCGCGCAGCTTCAGCGCGCGAGCCACGCGGTCGATCGCGAGAATGTAGGCCGCGACGCGATTGTCGACGCGGTGCGCCTCGGCATAGTGCACTACCTGATCGAAGCTTTGCTCCATCACATCGCGCAGCCGCTCGTTGACCTCGTTCTCGCGCCAGAAAAATCCCTGGCGGTCCTGCACCCATTCGAAATAGCTGACCGTAACGCCGCCCGCGTTGCCAAGGATGTCCGGAATAATGAAAATCCCTTTCTCGCGGACGATGGGGTCGGCGTGCCATGTCGTCGGTCCGTTGGCGCCTTCGCAAAGGATGCGGCAATCCAGGCGGTGCGCGTTCCGGGAGGTAATCTGATTCTCGGTGGCAGCGGGCACCAGAATGTCGCAGGGGCGAAAGAGAATTTCCTGGGCGGACATCGTATCGCCGCCAGCCGGAAATTCCACCAGCGGCCGGTGCTGCGTATAGACCCAGTCATAAAGCTTCGGGATGTCGAAACCGTTCTCGTTGTAGAGGCCGCCGTCTATATCCGCCACTCCGGTGATCTTGTAACCCGCGGCGTGCATCAGCAGAGCTGCCTGCGAGCCCACGTTCCCGAATCCCTGGATGATCACGCGGGAGGACTCGCGTTTCATTCGCAGCTTGTCGATCGCGCGATTGCAGCAGATCATCAATCCGCGCCCGGTCGCTTCTCTGCGGCCCTGCGACCCGCCCATATCGAGCGGTTTCCCGGTGACAACAGCCGTGGTCGCCTGCCC
>JBEKTG010000506.1:0-2743 GCA_049516275.1 Candidatus Acidiferrales bacterium | reverse complement strand
TGCGTGGCGTGCGAGCGGTCGAGGAAAAATACCGCAATCAGCAGCACCAGCGTGACCGAGAGCGCCGTGAAGATCACCCCCGGCTGGCGGAGCTTGCGGTAGTCCATATTCATCAGCCCGAACATCCCCGCGATTCCCAGGGCGAGCCACAGCGCCTGCCGCAGCAGGAACGTGTAGCCATTGCCGTATTCCTCGCGGGCGGTCACAGCTGACGCGCTGAACACCATCACCGCACCAATGAGGCACAGCGCCAGCGTGACTCCAAACATCTTGCGGTCGGGCTGCAAGCTAAGCGGCATCCATCATCCTTTCCGGGCAGAAGCGCCCGCGGCGGATTGGTTTTCAAGGCGGGCAACGAGTTCCTTGAACACACGCCCGCGGTGCTCGTAATTCTCGAACTGGTCGAAGCTGGAGCAGGCCGGCGCGAGCAACACGACGTCTCCCGGCCCGGCTAGTTCGGTGGCACGTTTCACGGCGCGTTCAAGAGTCCCCGCCTGCTCGACGGGAAGCGCATCGCCCAGGTCCGCGGCGATTTTATCGGCGGCGGCGCCAATCAGCAGCGCGAGGCGTGCGCGCTGCCGCAGCGGCTCAACC
Organism: Candidatus Acidiferrales bacterium; assembly: GCA_049516275.1. Taxonomy (GTDB): domain Bacteria; phylum Acidobacteriota; class Terriglobia; order Acidiferrales; family UBA7541; genus Palsa-295. The sequence continues at coordinate 2,149 of JBEKTG010000506.1, read as the reverse complement.
AGCGGCGTGTACGGGCTGCCCTTGTCCTTGCCGCCGAGAATCACGATCAGCGGCCCGGGGAACGCCTCGATGGCCTTGACTGTGGCGTCCACGTTGGTGGCTTTCGAATCGTTGTAGAACTCGACGCCGCCGACTTCGGCCACAAACTCGAGGCGGTGCTCCACCGCGCGAAAGGTCTTGACGCCGCCGGCAATCGCCGCAGTCGGAGCGCCGGCAAGGTAGGCCGCCGCGCACGCTGCCAGAACATTCTCCAGGTTGTGGTCGCCACGCAGAGAGATCTCGCTTTGCCGGGCCACGACCGTCTCCGTGCCGTCCGCGCGAAAGACAATCTCGCCGTCCCGCAGGAAAGCGCCTTCGGCGACCCGCTTCTGGCGGCTGAACCAGTAAATATGAGAGCGCGACGGCATCCGCTTGGTGATTTCCGGGTCGTCGGCGTTGAGCACGGCGGCGTCGCGCTCGAGCTGGCTTTCAAAGAGCCGCATCTTGGCGGCCGCGTAGGCCTCAAACGATGCGTGGCGATCTAGATGATCGGGCGTCAGGTTGAGCAGGACGCCGACTTCGGGCCGAAAATCCTGGATGGTTTCGAGCTGGAAGCTGCTGATCTCGGCTACCGTGACGCTCGAATCGGTCGACGATTCCACCAGCGCGAGAAGCGGCGTGCCGATATTGCCACCTACCAGCGTGGGGACACCCGCGGTTTTCAAAATGTGGGCCACCAGCGAAGTGGTGGTGGTTTTGCCGTTCGAGCCGGTGATCGCCACCAGCTTGCCGCGAAGGAACCGCCAGGCCAACTCAATCTCGCTCCAGACCGGAATGCCCTGCGCGCGCGCCAGTTCGAGCGCGGGGAGATTGGCCGGCACTCCCGGGCTCACGACGATCAAATCCTGCGCGAGAAAGCTTGCAGGCGTGTGAGCGCCCAGCTCCAGTTTCACTCCGGCTGCGCGCAGACGAGCGGCCGTCTCTCCCAGTTCCGGTTCCGGCTTTTCGTCCACGGCTGTTACCACAGCGCCGTAACCTGCGCTGAAAAGGGACACCGTCACGCCCGTGCGCGCGAGCCCCACCACCAGCACGCGCTTGCCCTGCAGATCGAATCCCGGTCTCACTTGCCTGTCACCCTCGGCCCTTACCGCAATTTCAAAGTTGTCAGAGAAAAAAGCGCGAACACCAGTGCCAGAATCCAGAACCGCACGATGATCTTCGACTCGCTCCAGCCCAGCAGCTCGAAATGGTGGTGCAGCGGGGCCATACGAAAAACGCGCTTGCCGGTCAGTTTGAACGAACCCACCTGAATGATCACCGACAGCAGCTCGATGATGAAAATTCCGCCGATGGAAAGCAGCAGAATCTCCTGCTTCAGGATCACCGCAACCGTTCCGATCGCGCCGCCGAGTGCGAGTGAGCCTACGTCTCCCATGAACATTTCCGCCGGATGCGCGTTATACCAAAGGAATCCGAGCGAGGCTCCGGCGAGCGACCCGCAGAAGATGGTGAGCTCGGCCGCATCGGGAATGCGCTGAATTTCCAGATAATCGGCAAAGCGCGCGTTGCTGGAAAGATAGGTCAGCACCGTGAGCGCCGTGGCGCACACCAGCACGCAGCCGATAGCGAGGCCGTCGAGCCCGTCGGTGAGATTCACGCCGTTGGAAATGCCCGCAATCACCAGCACGAGAAAAAGCACGAAGGGAACGAACGCCAGCGGCCAGATGAAGCGATGCGGCAGCAGCGAATCGATCACCAGGTCCGGATGCACGCGCTTCAAAAACGGCACGCTCAGCTGCGTGGAGTAGCGTCCCGAGACCTGCAAACCGAGGAGCACTCCGCCGACGCCCACACACGTCAACACCTGCAGCAGAAATTTTCCGCGCGCGGTGAGTCCCTGATTGTGCTTGCGCACCACCTTGTTGTAATCGTCGACGAAGCCGATGGCGCCGAACGCCAGCGTGGCGCCTACCGCTAGCAGCACGTAAGGGTTGCGAAGGTCGGCCCACAGCAGCGTCGGGAAAATGATCGACGCGACGATCAGCACGCCGCCCATCGTCGGCGTACCCGATTTCTTCTGGTGCGCCTTCGGGCCTTCTTCGCGAATGTACTGCTTCACCTGCAGTTGGCGCAGCCGGGCGATGACCCACGGCCCCAGCAGAAGCGTGGT
>JBEKTG010000505.1:0-2743 GCA_049516275.1 Candidatus Acidiferrales bacterium | reverse complement strand
TTTGTCGGCAACCTTAGTCTTTAGATCGAAGAGCCGCTCTCCATCCTTTGTCCTGAGCCCGTCGGGCAAGTCGCCCTTTCCTCCTCATTCCTCAGGTCCAGCAACCTCCTCCCTACTCCCAGGCGCCCAGCAGTCGGCGCAGAAGCACCAGTTCGCCCACGTGGTAGGCGTTGTGATCGGCGGCAAGCAGCGCTTCTCTCAGCAGGGTTTGACCATCACCATTTGGAATTTTTCGAAACAGGTCGTTCGCATCGTCGACCACCAACTGGCACAGTGCCTCCAGGCCTTCCCGAAACGCTTGCGCGCTCTGTTCCCATGCTCGTTGGTTCGGGGGAGCTTGCGGGTGCGGCCAGTATCCGCCGGGAAACTCCGGCGATTTGTGCTCCGGCTGGCGCGAAAACTCCAGGATGTCTGACTGGGTGATGCGCAGATGTTCGAGAACTTCCCAAGGCGAATGCCTGGCACCGTCCGGCCGGCGGCCGCGCAGACTCGCCGGCAGGTTCTCAAAGGCGCGATTGAAAGTGACATGAGCGTCTCCGCCCTTGAGCGCGTTGGGCAAATGCTCGCGTAAAGCCTTGTCGTTGGTCATGGTTCGCATTTATCCTTTTTCCCTTTAGTATTTGTCGGTAAAGTAGCCCCGAAGCAGGATTTCAGCGCTTGGTTCGCCTGGCCCGGAATTCGCCCTCGAGTTTCCAGGTTTGACCGTCCGGACCGAGCGATTCGCCCTTCCAGTGAAAAGAATCGGACGTGATCTCGGTGAACCGCCAACGGGTTGGAGTGCCGTCCACGCGAGCGCCCACTTGAACGATGTCGTTTTCGATGCGGCGTGCAACCTGCTGTTCCCGGTGGCCGGTCACAGGATTGATCCACGTTATGAGCCAGGCCTGAGTTGCCCTGTCCCACACACGAAGCGTGGTTCCGTACATATTGTTGGTCTCGCCGGTCCAAACCGTGCGCTCCGAACAGCGCGGCATGATCCAGACGTCCTGCACGGCACGGCCTTCGAGTACCCATGCAAAGTGCACCTCGCCGCGGATGCCCTGCGCGGAAACGTCGACCGCCTTGTAGCGCAAAACCTGCAGTTCCCAGCTGCCAATAAGCTGCCCGTAGGCGTCGGCAGATTCGGGAATTTCACTCGACCGGCCCGCAGCCGCCAATCGACTGTAAAGACTCTCAACCGGTTCCATTGCCATTGTCGTCATCGTTCGCTCCGCTTCAATCATCGAAACGCTTGTGCTATGGTTTCGCAGTTATAGCTCGCTTGCGGAGGCACATTCTTGGCAAAAATTGCGGTCGAACTCGAGCGGGCCGTCTCCGAACGGGCGGCACGCGGCTGGGCGGCGCAGAACCCGATTCCCCGGGTGTTCGCCCAAGGCGCGGGATGGCGAGTAGCGGACTTGATTTGCACCTCAGGACCGCAAGACCGGCCGTTCGAGGAGCAACATTCGCAGGTCTCGATAGCCATTGTCCTCGCGGGTACGTTTCAGTACCGCACGCCCGATAGCAGCCGGACGGGCGAACTGATGACGCCCGGTTCCCTGCTCCTTGGCAATCCGGGACAGTGCTTTGAATGCGATCATCGACACGGAACCGGAGACCGCTGCCTTTCGTTTAGCTACGCGCCGGAATATTTCGCCCTGGTCGCGTCTCATGCCGGCTCCGCAACGGGCCGACGCCCGTTCCCCACTCCTCGACTGCCATTGTTGCGCGCTCTTTCACCCCTGATTTCGGAAATCGTAATCGCGCAGATGGAGGCGCAGCCCGCCCGGGAGCAGGGCGGAGCGACCAATCTGACTTTGGCACTGGCCTGGGAGGAGTTCGCCATACAACTGGCTGCCTCGGCCCTGCAGCTGGCAGACTCGGCGCGGCGATGCCTGGCGGACGCGCTGCCGAGCACCATGGCGCGCGTGACACGCGCCGTGCGAACGATCGAGAACCAGGCCGACTCCGATCTGACGATTGCGCGCCTGGCGCGTGAGGCGGGACTGAGCCCCTACCATTTCCTCCGAAGTTTCGCGCAGCTGACCGGCGTGACGCCGCACCAGTACCTGTTGCGGGCGCGCCTGCGCGAAGCGGCAACGCGGCTGGCCACGCAGACAGCCAGCGTGCTCGAGATTGCTCTCGATTGCGGGTTTGGAGACGTATCGAATTTCAATCGAGCTTTTCGCAAAGAGTTTGGCACGCATCCGCGGGGATTTCGACGCCGAGGCCTGGCGGCAAGCGGTTGATCCTCGGAAGCTCCAGAGCGGCCCGTTCGGTACCGATCTCGAGCTGCAGCCGCCACTTCCGCAGTGATCCTCGAACCCTCGCTGCCGGGACTCTCCGTTCGGCTCGCGCGGCTGCTCGGCTGGGTCAATTCTGGTCGTGCGGGTTCGAGCCCTTGGCCTGGCCGCCTTGATGATCGTCGTAGTCTTCGGGATCGCTCGGCAACTCGACCAGTCCGGCCCGTTCCAGGGTTCGGAAATAGCCTGGACGGGCATGGCGATAATGGTCGGCCGGGATTTTGCCGTTGATCCAGGCGGTATCCATGGGGTAGACCATGGGATCGAAGATCACCAGATAGAAATGCCAGATGAGGATGGCAAACGTGGCCAGCAGCGCCTCATACCAATGGACCGCCGTGGCCGCATCGGTCACCCATTTCGGAAAGTGGCGCAGGGTGAAATTGTTGAACCAGAGCAGGAAGCCGGAAGCGCCCATGACGAAGGTGCCCCACATGAAGGCCCAGTATTCCATCTTCTCG
>JBEKTG010000504.1:0-2744 GCA_049516275.1 Candidatus Acidiferrales bacterium | reverse complement strand
GTTGTTTCGCTGCCGAACGCCAACGCGTACCTGCACGCGCAGGCCATCCTCGCAAAATCCGTGGGCGAAAAACTGGGCTTTGAGATGGAAGTGATCCACGCGGGCGATGACTCGATCACGCAGAGCCAGCAGCTGCTGAGCATCATCCATTCTCCGGGCGGTGTGCGGCCAAGCGCCTTTATCGTGGAACCGCTCACCGGGGCCGGACTGCGCCGCGTGGCCCAGGCCGCCGTCGCGCAGGGGATCGCGTGGGTGATCAGCAATTGCGACGTGGATTACATCCAGGAGCTGCGGCAAACGCCGGAGCCTCCCGTGTTCGCGGTAACGCAGGGGCAGACGGAAATCGGCCACATCCAGGGGCGGCAGATCGCTGCGCTCGCGCCGCCGGACGCCTCCATCCTGTACATCCACGGCCCGGGCATGAGCCCGGTTGCCAAGTACCGCCGCCAGGGCATGGAAGCAACCAAGCCTGCGCGGGCGCGCGTTACCACCATCCGCTGCCAGTGGAACGAAGAGGACGCGTGCCGCGCCGTAGGCGCCTGGCTGCGGCTGGCCACCTCCCGCGCCGAAAAGTTCGACCTGGTAGCCGGACAGACGCACGAACTAGCCCTAGGCGCGCGAAAAGCCTTTCAGAACACGGAACAGATGCAGCAGAACAAGTGGCTCGACCTGCCGTTCATAGGCGTAGGAATCGCCGAGCACGTAGAGCCGCTAATAAAAAAGCGCATCCTCGCCGCCGGAGTAGTAACGTCACTCACAATGGAGCTAGCCCTCCAAACGCTAGCCAACGCCCTCAAGACGAAAACTCAGCCCCCGGATTGCACCCCAGTGAACGCCTACTCATTTCCCGCACTCGACAAACTGCGGCCGTCCCGCCGCGAACCCAGCGAAGCCTTCGCCGAACCAAAGCTAGTACCCTAAGCCAGTTATTCGCTATCAGGCACCCTTTCAAACCTTCGGCGCGCCAGAGCGTCGCCCCCGGGAACTCCAATCTCCCGATTGGCGTTGTGTGTCACCTTTGGTCGTGGCCATCCCGAGCGAGCGAAGCGACGACAGATCTCTCGGCGTCTTCCGCATTACATCTCAAATAAAAATGGCCGGAGGCGCTCCACCCGCAAGGAGTGACACGCTCCGGCCATCGCATTCCCTCGCAAACGCAACCGCGGCCGCAGTCCCGGCCGCCGCAACTTCTAGTGCTTGAATTTGCCGACGTAGCTGCTCTTCCCGATCACGTGCCCATCGATCGCCTTGAGAATATCCGCGCGAGGAGCCCCCGCGGGCAGATCGATCTTCGTATCGAGCGCAAACAGTTCGACCACGTAGTGATGAGCCGGACCACCCTTGGGCGGGCACGGAGGCTGGTACCCATTCACGCCGCGCACGTTTTTCCCCTGAATACCGTCGCCCGCCACAGGACCGCCCGGCTGCACGCCCTCCGGAAGAGAAGTCGCGCTGCCGGGGATGTTGTAAACGGTCCAGTGAGTCGTATCCATAGCAGTCTTCATCGGTGCGCCGTCGGTGTCATGCATGATCAAAACGAAGCTCACGGTGTTGGGAGGCGTGTTCGTCCACGATAGCGCCGGCGTGACGACCGGCGGTGCCACGTCGCAGCCATACTTCGGCGGGATGGTACCGCCGTCGGTGTAAGCATCGGTGGTGAGAACGAGTGCCGGACCCGCCGGAGGCGGCGATGCCTGCGCCGCAGCTCCTGCTGCGCTCGCGGCCACCAGAAGAATTGAAGCTGCGGATGACGCCAGTGCCCTTCTCAGCATTTGGATGTTCCCTCCCCTTTTCATTTTGACAAAGCGCGGTTCACCGCACGGTGTTGGAATTTCGGCCGCTGCGAGTCTACCCCGACTCGCGCAAACCGGGCAAGCCAACCGCGCGAAGCACGATTTTTAGTGTGCGATTCTAGGCGGCACCTATCTGCTTGAGATGGTGGACCAGATGCGTCACGTAGTCCTCGGCAAGAAAGCCCAGCGTAACCGGCTCGTCGCTTCCGATGCGGCAAGCGGTCCCGAGCTTGGTCGCAGGTATGCGCGCAATCACATGCGAGAGCATGTGATTGTAGGCGGCCCACAGCCCCACGAGCAGCGGCCAACTCGCTTCCTGAAAAGCCTGCACGCGCACGCTTCCCGCCTGGTCATATTCCGGAAAATCGAGAGAATCCGCCAGCATCGCCCGAACGAATCGCTGATGATTATTCGAAGCGGAATCGATCAAATGTCCGACCACTTGCTTCCGCGACCAGCCACCCCGCAGAACCGGCTGCGCGCTGTCCTCATCGCTCACGACGCGAAGTATCGGCTCCGCCGTTTCAACCACCAACACAAGCCGTTCGCTCAGCTCTTTCATGTACCTTGCGCTTCCCTGCCGCTTTGCCCGCGCGTCCGCTATTTTTTCTTCGCGCGCGTCATCAGGTAAGTCTGCTGCACCGCGTTATCCTGGAAATATTCCGCGATGGACGCGTCGTATTCAGCGCGGAATGCGGCCAGCTTCCCAGGGTCGCTCGTTCCAAGCATCTCGACCAGCTTGATCAACGGGCCCACCGACTGCTCGGTAGCGGTACGGAAGTGCTGCGGACTCAGCGCCGGGCTCAGCATCAATCCATTCTCGAAAGTAAGATCGCTAACCGCGTCGCCCAGCCGCTCGCGGACGCTCGCCCGATCGCCCCATTGCACCGGTGGCGCCACTCCCGGAGGCGGAGGCGGCACGTAGCGCGCCGTCAGCGAGAACATGCGGCC
>JBEKTG010000503.1:0-2767 GCA_049516275.1 Candidatus Acidiferrales bacterium | reverse complement strand
CGTTCCCTGTTACGAAAGGAGACTTCATGCGACGGCGCGGGCATTGCCGTTAAGACCGACCCTTAGCACCGAAGGGTCGGGCACCCACAACCCGGACGCGAAGGGGTTGAGGAGGCAAGGAGGTTTGGGAGAAGGCTCACGGGAGCAGCGCCGCGAGCCGGCTTTTTGTCGGGGGCTGGAAGCCCCGGCCCCCGAAAAGGCTTGGCGGGTTGCAGGGTGTTGCTCGAATTGGTGCATGAAGAGAGGTCCCTCGTCGCTGCGCTTTGTCGGGATGACGACGAAAGGCTTAAGGCAGTGGCTAGTGGCTGCGACGAGCGGAAGGCTCGCGGGAACGGCGCCGCGAGCGGTAGGCGCTGCGCGCTCCCGTTTTTTGTCGGGGCTGGGAGAACCTTTGTGGCAACTGACTGGATCATCTCTCAGCGGCTTGAAGCCGCATTGATTTTCTGGCATTTGCGGCACGGGTAAATCCGTGTCCTGACGGAAACCTACGTTGTCACACAGACTCTGAAAGCCCAGAGCCCCTAAAAAGCGTGGCGGGTTGCGGACATATGGCGAAATTGACGGTCTGAGAGGGATTCATCGCTCGAAGAGTGAGCGATGGAGAACCGCTCTTCGTCGCTGTGCTCCTCAGGACAACGAAAGGAAAGAAGGGATTCGATTTGGCTAATGCGGCTAACTCTTCTTCTGTTGCGACGATTGCCGGCGTCCGGTCATTTAGCGGGCCTCACCGAGGGTGGCACCATTCCGCTCATCCGCAGGTAGCTTGCTAGCTGGGAGTAGTGGTCTTCGAGGTCGTCGGTCAATTCGATCAGGGCTCTGGCTCGGGGTACCTGACGGCCGCCGAAGAATTTCACCGTGTCGCCGAGCTTGGAATCCTGGAGGGTGGTCAGCGCCTGCGAGCAGAAATCTAGCGACGCCTTCAGCCCCGGGACCAGTTTGTCCTTGGGATCGGCGTCGGTTACTTTCCAATTCTGCGGGGGCGGCGTGTCGGAGAGGATCGCGCACGGGTTGAAATCGGACTGGGCGATGTGGGAACCGATTTTGCCGAACGTCCACTGGTCCGGCGTGGGGCGATAGCCGGTGCGACGCGGAGGCAGAGGAGGTTGAGGAGGCAAAGGAGGTAGAGGAGGAAGGCTCGCGGGAAAAGCATCGCGAGCGGTAGGCGCTGCGCGCCGGGTCTTTTTTGTCGCGGCTGAAACAGGCCGCGGAAAAAATCGTGATTTTTGCGAATCGCCTCTTCAAAATGCCTTTTTCTGGGCAGCGGATGCGTCGGTTTTGGTTCTCCGCCGCCGTTCTGGAGGGCTTTTGCCGCCTCCGGGGACACCGCTCCCTTGGCACTACACCGCGGGAATCAGTTTCGCCAGGCGCACCAAATTCGCGACGGTGGCCACTAGACGGAATAACCAGTCCACCTTCTTCTGTCCGCGCACCTTCATTTGCCGCGCAATACTGTCCAGCTTCGCCCAGCCAAACACTTTCTCCACCAGCTTGCGTTTCCGCTGGCTGATCGCCATGCCCGGGTCTTGCCGCTCCTCGTCGGTCAGCCAGTTCGGCCAGTGCGGATTGCATTCGTACTCGGCGATGTGCGGAATGACTTTCCGTTTCCGCAGTTCGGCAACGAATTTCTCTTCCTGATACAACTTGTCGGCTCCCAATGTGATCCTGCGCGTCTGCTCGTTCACCCGATCCGGGCGGCGGCCGCGCTCATCCAGCATGGCCAGCGCAGCTTCCCGTTCGGCCGTGGTGCTTGACTGCGTCGCGCAAGCCGCCACCACCAGCCCATGACGGTTCTCGATCATCACGTGCCCCAGATAGCTCGGCCGCGATTCGCCGGGACCGCTTTTCTTATACAATCGCGCCTGCGGATCGGTCTTGGATTCATGCGTGTCCCGCAACAACTTCTTTCCCTTGGATCCACTCCCTCTCTCCGGCGGCTTTTCCTTCGGCACGAAGCTTTTCCGGCTGGCCCACGCCTGGATCATGGTCCCGTCCACGGTGAAGTGTTCTTCGCTCAGCAAGTTCTTTTCCTGAGCTTGCCGCAGCACGGCTTCCAGCAGCCGCTGCGATAGCTCGCCCTCCATCAAACGCTCCCGGTTTTTTGTGAACACCGTCACGTCCCACACCGCATCGCTGGCATTCAATCCCACAAACCAGCGGTACAGCAGGTTGTAATCCAGCTGCTCCATCAATTGCGTCTCGCTGCGGATCGCGTACAGAGCCTGCAACAACAGCGCCCGCAACAGCCGCTCGGGCGGAATCGACGGCCGCCCTCGTCGCGCGTACAGCGCCTCGAACTGCGTCCCCATCTCTTTCAGCCCCCCATCGACCAGCTGGCGAATTCGCCGCAGCGGGTGCTCCCGGGGAATCCGCTGCTCCAACGGAATGTAGCTGAAAACTTCGTCCTGTTTTTCGTCGTGTCCGCGCATGCCTCTTACATATCAGAATCGCTTATCAAATGCTCTGCCCATTTCGCGCCCCAATCCGATTTTTTCCGCGACCTGTTCAGCCGCGATAAAAAGCCCGGCGCGACAGCGCCCTCCTCTCGCGGCGAAGTTCCCGCGAGCCTTTCTCCTCAACCTTCTCTGCCTCCACGCAGAAACATCGTCTGGAGCATGGATCTTCCACGGGATGCGTGCGGCAAAGGGCAGCTAGCCCGGAGGATTGACGCCCGCGAGCAAGCCGCCATCCAGAACCAGGGACTGGCCTGTCATGAATGACGCATGGTCGGAACACATCCACAACACGGCTTCTGAGATTTCCTCAGGCC
>JBEKTG010000502.1:0-2784 GCA_049516275.1 Candidatus Acidiferrales bacterium | reverse complement strand
TACCGCCTGCGCCTCCGCCGGAGACAGATCGCCGCCCGCATATAGGGCAATCCGCTCTTCCCAATCGACGCAATTCATACCCGCCTCCGGAAATAGCGTTCCACGAAATCCCGCATCTTCACCCTCGCCTTGGAAATCTGCGACCGGACCGTCGCCTCGCTCGACCCCAGAGCCCGCGCCACTTCTCCGGTCGACAGCCCTTCCAGATCGCGCAAGACCAGTGCCGCCCGCTCTTTCTCGGAAAGCGCCCGCAGGCTCATTTGAAGCACCCGCTGGCGCTCCGCTCCCGTCAGAGTCTGCTGCGGATCGGCAGCACCGGAAACCAGCTCCGGGACGTCCTCCACCGCTATCGAGGGTCTGCGCTTCCGGCCGACATCGTGGCAGAGGTTCACCGTCACTCGATAGAGCCACGCCGGGTAGTTCTTTTCCGCTTCCACCTTGCCCAGATTCCGGTAAAGCCTGAGGAACACCTCCTGCGAGACATCTTTGGCGTCCTCGATGTTGCCGAGCAGCCGGAGCGCGGTGACCAGCACCAGGCGTTCGTGTTGCCGCATGACCGCCTCGAAACCCGTCAGGTCGCCGGCGCGCGTGCGGGCGTCCGGGCCGTCCATGGTTTGCGCCATCGTTAGGAGCGCCAGGGCCAAATCCTTTCACAAGATAGAACTGCGATAATCGCCAAAGCGTGTATAGGAAAATCGCTTTCCATGCCCGATAAGCTCGCCTTACCCCCGGAAGATTTCCGCGCCATCGCCGGCGCGGCTGTCGATTTTCTCGTCAGCTATTTCGAGAGTCTGGAAACCCGGCCCGTGGTGGTGCCGACCACTTCGCGCGCCATCCGCCAGCAGATCGACGAACCGCTGCCCGCCGCCGGCGCGGATTTCGGAGTGCTGCTGGATACCGTGCGCGACGTGATCTCGCAGTACAGCCGGCATAGTGCGCACCCCAGGATGTTCGGGTATGTGGCTTCGCCGGGGACGGCCGTGACGGCGCTCAGCCACATGCTCGCGGCGGGCATGAATATCAATGTGACGGCCTGGCGGTCGGCGCCCCCGGCCGCCGATCTGGAGAGGCTGACTATCGACTGGCTGAAGGAGATGCTCGGCTACCCGGCGACAGCCGGCGGGCTGCTGCTGAGCGGCGGCTCGATGGCCAATTTCGCGGGATTGGCCGCGGCGCGCAGTGCCAAGGCCGGGGTCGACGTGGTGCGCGATGGGGTGGCTGCTGCCGGCCGGCGCATGTGCGTGTACGTATCGGAAGAATCGCATTACTCGGTGGCCAAAGCCGCGGGAATGCTCGGGCTGGGGGAATCGAACGTGCGGGCGGTGAAGACGGATGCGTGCCTGCACATCGATCTGGACGATCTCGCGCGGTTGGTGGCCGAAGATCGCGCGGCTGGGCATCTGCCATTTTGCGTGGTGGCCAATGCGGGCACGACGGCCACGGGCGCGTTCGACCCTTTGGCGCAGGTAGCGGATTTCGTCCGCCGGAACGATCTCTGGATGCACGTCGACGCGGCGTATGGAGGGTTCGCCGCGCTGGCTCCCTCGGCGGGGCATTTCTTCGCGGGAATCGAGCAGGCCGATTCCATCGCGCTCGATCCGCATAAATGGCTCTATCTCCCCGTCGGTTGCGGCTGCGTGCTGTATAAGGACCCGGCAACGGCGCGCGGCGCCTTCGCACATGGTGCCGACTACACGCGCACCATCGGGCTCGCGAACGACGAGGCTTTTGCGTTTTGGGATTACGGTCCGGAATTGACGCGCCCGTTTCGCGCGCTCGATCTTTGGATGCTGATTAAGTTCGCCGGAGCGGAAAGATTGGGGCAGGCGATCGAGGAGAATATCTCCTGCGCGAAATACTTCGAGGAGTTAGTGAAGGCCTCGGACGATTTCGAAATGCTCGCGCCGGTGGAGCTGTCGATCTTCTGTTTCCGCTATGTGCCGAAGGGCTTTACGGGGAATCTCGATGCATTCAACGAAAGGCTGCTGGTTGCGGTGCAGCGCGCTGGCAGCACTTACTTGTCGAACGCTTGCGTGGGCGGAAAGTTCGCGCTTCGCGGGTGCGTGCTGAATTATCGCACTACGAGAGCGGATATGGAGCGGGTGCTGGGGGATGTGCGGGCGGTTGGGCGAGCTCCGCTCGCCTGGACAAGCTAAAGCTTATCCCACGTCTAGATATCCAGATTCTTCACGTCGAGCGCGTTGTCTTCGATGAATTTCCGGCGGCTTTCCACGTCCTCGCCCATCAGCGTCGAGAAGATGATTTCGCTCTCCGCGGCGTCTTCCAGGCGCACTTGCAGGAGGGTCCGCTTCTCGGGATTCATCGTCGTCTCCGCCAACTGCTCGGAGTTCATCTCGCCGAGGCCCTTGTAGCGCTGTACGGAGGCGTCCTTCTTGCCTTCGTTCTTGAGATATTCGAGGAGCTCGCGCCAGTTGGGCTGCGCCTGGCGATGGTCGTTCTTCACCACCAGGAACGGCGGTTCGTTGAAACGCGCGATGGCCTTCGCCAGCGTGCGGAAGCGCCGGTATTCCGGCTGGGCGGCAAGTGCCAAGCCGACGGACCGCTCGGCATTGGTGGAATCGTGGAACACCACGGCATAGGAGGAATGCTCCTCGTCGCGGCGCATCTCGGGCTTCAGGCCAAAGGATTGCAGCGCGTCGAAGATCGGCTTCAGATTCGCTTCGTTCTGAAAGTCGTTCTTATGGTCGATAACAAGATCGGTGTTCGCCAGCACTTCCGCCACGCGCGGATCGCGCAGGCGCCGCTCCACCTTGTGGAACATCT
>JBEKTG010000501.1:0-2798 GCA_049516275.1 Candidatus Acidiferrales bacterium | reverse complement strand
TGTGCCCCTGTGGTTGGCCCTTTTCCAACTGCTCCCGATCAACTGGCACTAATCGACCAACAAATTGGCTGCTCTTGAACAACCTCTGGGTCTCGATTACCTCTCACCGCGCCGATACGTGACCGAAGGCTCGAAGAAGTTTGCCGGCAGCGAAATGCCCGAGGCCCGAAGTTTCTCCTCAAACCGCGGCCGTATGCCCGTAGCCGTGAACGTCCCCAGCGTACGCCCTTCCGCCGTAACTCCCTGCTTCTCAAACAAGAACACATCCTGCATGCTGACGATATCGCCTTCCATCCCGGTGATCTCAGTGATATGCGTCAAACGCCGCGAGCCATCGTTGAAACGAGCCACCTGCAGCACCAGCGTCACCGCCGACGCGATCTGCCTGCGGATAGCTTTTTCCGGCACATTCAAATTCCCCATCATGACCATGGTCTCCATGCGGGCAATCGCGTCCCGCGGACTATTAGCGTGCACCGTGGTCAACGAGCCGTCGTGTCCGGTGTTCATAGCCTGCAACATGTCAAGCGTTTCATCGCCGCGCACCTCGCCGACGATGATGCGATTGGGCCGCATACGCAGGCTGTTGATCACCAACTGCCGTTGCATAATGGCGCCTTTGCCTTCCGCGTCAGCCGGACGGCATTCCAGCCGAACCACGTGCCGTTGCTTCAGGCGCAGCTCCGCCGAGTCCTCAATCGTGACAATCCGCTCCTTCTCCGAGATATAGCCAGAGAGCACATTCAGCAGAGTAGTTTTTCCCGCGCCGGTGCCCCCCGACACAACGATATTGAGGCGAGCTCGAACCGCGCCGCGCAGCAACTCCAGCATTGGCTGCGACAGTGTCTGCGTCGCCAGCAGATCGCGCTCCGTGATCGGAATGTTCCCAAAGCGCCGTATGGAAAGATGCGGACCGTCGACCGCCAATGGAGGAATAATCACATTCACCCGCGATCCGTCCCCGAGGCGCGCATCCACCATAGGCGAAGATTGGTCCACCCGCCGCCCGATCGCCGACACAATCCTCTCGATGACCCGCATCAGATGCGCGTTGTCCTTGAATACAATCTTCGATTCTTCGAGCACGCCCCCGCGATCGACATAGACATCTTTTGCGCCGTTCACCAGGATGTCGCTAATGGTTGGATCCTGGAGCAGCGGTTCGAGCGGCCCCAACCGGAAGACCTCGCCCAGCAAGTCGAGCGCCAGCCGCTCTTTCTCGGGAGCCGTGAGCTCCGGACTGCTCTTCAAGTTCGACACCAGTTCCTGAATCACGGCGTAGACCTGGCGCTTCGTCTGGTCGTCGTGTTGCGCCGCCAGTTTCTCCAGATCGACGCGATCCAGTAACTCGCGATGAATTCCGATCTTCAGTTCCTGATAGCCGCGGAAATCCAGACCGCCCTCTTTTCTTCGCTTCACTAGAGATCAAAGCAGATGAAAGATCTCGACGCCGGCGAATTCGAAACTCGATTGTACCGCTGCAAGCCACGCCATCAACCCGGGCCAGATTTGAAACAAATGGTTCCCTCGTGTGCCTTAGTGCCCTTGGTGGTAGCGCATTTCACCCGCTAGCGTCCATCCCGAGACCGGAGTATGCTGCGGTGTCCAGAAAACTGCACTAATTCGGAGTCACGATGAATGCAAGACCACTACCGAGCGAACCAAGAGAGAGTCATCCCAGCAGTCCGCTAACCCGCAACCAGATCCGCGGCTTCTGGGCCTCCTGGGGAGGCTGGACTCTGGACGGCATGGACTCCGTAATCTACGCCTTGGTGCTGGTACCGAGCCTGCGCGAACTTCTCCCGCGCTCCGGCATCGCCGCCACCAAAGGAAACATAGGCTACTACGGCGGCCTGCTCTTCGCCCTGTTTCTAATCGGCTGGGGCCTGGCCTTTCTCTGGGGGCCGATAGGAGACCGCTTCGGTCGCGTTCGCACCCTGATGCTGACCGTTCTCTGCTATTCCGCATTCACCCTGCTGAGCGCCTTCGCGACCAGCGTGTGGCAACTAGCCATCCTGCGTCTGCTGGCGGGCATAGGCATTGGCGGAGAGTGGGCCATGGGCGGCACCTTCGTAGCCGAAGAGTGGCCGGAAAGTCGCCGCGTAGCTGGAGCCGGATTCATGCACACCGGCTACTACTTCGGCTTCTTGCTGGCAGCCCTGGCCAACTACAGCATCGGGAGCCACTTCGGCTGGCGCGCCATGTTCGCCTTCGGAGGCCTGCCCGCGCTCCTGCTGGCCTACATCCGCTACGGCGTAACCGAGCCCGCGCGCTGGATACAAAAAGAAAAAGTAGTTCAAACTTTGGCATGGTGGCGTCCCCTCGCCACGCTCTTCAGTCCAACCTTGCGTCGTCGCACCATACTGAATTCCCTGTTCATGCTGGTCTCGATCAGCGGACTCTGGGCAGGCACAGTCTACGTTCCCGCCGCAGTCACAGCCCTGGCAGAGGCCAGCGGCCGGGTTGGCCCCGCAGCGGCGCAGATGGCCTCCTACGCTACCATGCTGGTGGCCGTCGCCACGATCCTCGGCTGCCTGGCCATGTCCACCCTAGCGGAACGCCTGGGTCGCCGCGGCGCTCTGGCCTTTTACTTCGCGCTGATGCTGGTCTTCATCGTAGTCACCTTCGGCAAGGTTTACTACCTGGGTGGAAGCGCCCTGCCGTGGTTTTTCGTCTGCCTGTTTTTCCTGGGAGTGGGCGGAGCCAATTTCTCCGTCTACACGCTGTGGCTCCCGGAGCAATATCCGACGGAATGCCGCGCCAGTGCCTTCGCCTTCTCGACGTCCATCGCCCGCTTC
>JBEKTG010000500.1:0-2805 GCA_049516275.1 Candidatus Acidiferrales bacterium | reverse complement strand
CCTTTGTCGAACGGAACGTCAATTCCGCCGATCATCAGCTTGCGGCCTTCCGCCAGCCGGTGCAGATCGTAGGCGATTCCGCAGCGCGTCATTTCGCGCGCCGTTCCTGCTCGAGGTAAAAGCGCGCCAGATCCATATCCGCCGGACGCGTGATCTTGAAATTCCGCTCAGAGCCCAGCACTACAAAAACCTCGTGCCCGAATCGCTCGACAATCGCCGCTTCATCCGACCCCGTGAAATCGTCCTCCTCGGCCTTCTTGAAAGCGTCGCGCAGCAGCGCGTACCTGAAAACCTGCGGAGTCTGCGCCAGCACGATGCGCTCCCGCGGAATGGTGGCGGAAATCAGCGCGACATCTTCCGGCAGGCTCGCGCGTTTCACCTCTTTCACCGTATCGATTGCGGGAATGCCGAGAATCGCTGCGCCGCGCGCCCGGGCTTCGGCAATCACCCGCTCCACGTGAGCGGGCGTCACAAAAGGGCGCACCGCATCGTGCACCACCACGATTTCCGTTGCCGGGTCCGCTTGCGCGAGCGCGTTCCCCACCGATTGCTGCCGCGTAGCACCGCCCTGCACCACGCGCGCCGGACGCCCCAATCCCGCTCGCGCCACTTGCTCCTGCAGAGCCGCAACATCCTCGCCGCGGGTCGCAATGAGAAATTCCGTGATCGCCGCGCATGCCGCCAGCCGCCGCAGCGTAAAAATGATGAGCGGCACGCCATCCAGATCGAGAAACTGTTTGGGTTGATCGCCACCCATGCGGGTGCCGAGTCCGGCGGCCGGAACAATCGCAACGATTCGGTTCATGAGCGGGCCAATAGTCTATCGCAGTCGCGCGAAAAGGGGAGAGGCAAAGCAGTCCAAAAAGATTTTCACGACCGTCCGGTTTCCGGATAGTAAGGACGCGGCGGACGCTCGCCGCCGGCCGAACCCTCGCTGGAACGCCCGCCCGCAGCCGGTTCGCCCGCAGTCGCCGCAATGGGCCGCGGGAACTGCTCGCCGGCGCGATCGTCAAAGCGCCCGAAGATCATCTTCCCCGCGGTCGTCTGGTGCACCGACGTCACGCTGATATCGATCGTTTTGTTGATCATCTTCCGCGCGCCATCCACCACCACCATCGTGCCGTCATCCAGATACGCCACGCCCTGGTTGTATTCCTTGCCCTCGCGCAGGATGAATACGCGCATCACCTCGCCCGGCAGCACCACCGGCTTGAGCGCGTTCGCCAGCTGGTTCACGTTCATGATCTCGATGCCCTGCAGCGTGGCCACCTTGTTCAGGTTGAAATCGTTGGTCACGATTTTTGCGTCGTACCGCTTGGCCAGCTCGATCAGCTTCAGGTCCACTTCGGCGATATGCGCGAAGTCGTCGTCCGCGATCTGCACCTCCAGATGCGGCATTTTCTGGACGCGCTGCAGCACCTCAAGCCCGCGCCGCCCGCGCTGGCGCTTCAGCGGGTCCGCCGAATCGGCCACGAGCTGCAGTTCGTGCAATACAAATTGCGGAATAATGATGGTGCCGTCGAGAAACAGGGCGTCCGCGATGTCGGCCACGCGCCCGTCGATGATGACGCTCGTGTCCAAAAGCTTCACCGAATGCTTGGCATTGCGCTCGCTGCCGAACACCCCGCCGAATGCCTGCAAATTCAGCATGTCTCCCTTGTTCGCTCCGAGCACCAGCCCGATATAGGCCATCACCAGGAAAATCGCCAGGCTGAAGAACGAGCGCGTGCTTTCGGGCATGATCGTGTGCATGAGAATCAGCGAAGTCAGGTAAGCGCCCAGGATTCCCAGGATCGAACCGGTCGCCGCGCCGATCAGCCGCCGCAGGCTCGCCCGGCGCAAGCGCACCTCGAACAAAATAACGCCCATCGCGAACACGAACCCGCCCAACGCACCCATTTCCTTCGATACGCTGAACGGCCGGAAATGGAAGCCTGCGACGGCGCAGCAGACAAGGAAGATCAGCCGAAAGCCCAGCATGTCCCAGAACGATCCCACGCGATCCTGGGACGCGCGCGAGTACGAATGTGCTTTCGAAGACGGGTGATCGGAAACAGCCGGCGCTGGCGCCCGGCCGGGAACGCTCGAGGTCCGTTGCATTGTGGCACCCTGTGAAACTTATAAAGCGTATGAGCCTATCAGTGGTTATGAGTCGATGGCCCCTATGATCTTCGACCTGTCTTCCGGCACTATGAAGAAATATGCGAAGCCGGTATGAATGGAGTAGGCGATGAACGCCCGCCTGCAATGATGAGCGTAGTATAGCACCGAGCGCAAATCGCAAGTCAACGTGACAAGTCAATGCAGCAGGCGTGTGCGTGTGGTGAAAATTGCCGACAGCATCTTTCGCGTGTTTTGTCTCAGAGGTAATAGCGGGGAACGCGCCGGCCCAGCGCGCAAAGAAGATCGGAAGTTACTGTACCGATTTCGCGCGCGATGTCGGAGACCACCATCGCGTCATTGCCATCCTTGCCGTAGATCGTCACGACATCCCCGAGCTTCACATCGGGAAGGTCGGTCACATCCAGCGTCGTAAGGTCCATCGAAATCGCGCCTACGAGCGGAACGCGCCGCCCGCGCACCAGCGCGCAGCCGCGGTTGGTGCGCTGGCGGGATATTCCGTCCGCGTAGCCCGCGTTGATCACCGCGATGCGCGAAGGCCGCGCGGTGACAAACCGCGCCGAATATCCCACGCCCTGCCCCGCCGGAAGATCGCGCAGCGTGATGATCCGCGCGCGCAGTGAAAGGCTCGGCTCGATCGGAAGCCGCTCCCGCACTTCTTCGCCCTTCTGCGGCGGGTCGAAA
>JBEKTG010000499.1:0-2824 GCA_049516275.1 Candidatus Acidiferrales bacterium | reverse complement strand
GCGCCGGCCGATTCACAGTGGCGGGACCGTGGCCGATTTTCACGGCCTTCCAATCTCCCCGAGCCAGCTGAATTGTTTTCACGCAGAGTGTAAGCCGCGCCAACCGGGGTGTCAAATTACGAGGAGATGAGTGTAGCGAAGCGGATTTCCGAGAACTGGCTTTCCTGGTGTGCGAGGTGGCTAACTAACGGTTCTTCCACTTCGGGGCGCGCTTTTCGACGAGCGCTCGCAAGCCCTCCTGCGAATCCTCGAGGTCGGCGAGTTCGTTCAGGAAAACTTTCATCGAGTTGCGGACACCGTCGCGCAAGGGCATACCCAGGCTGCCGAGGATCGCTTTCTTGGCCATCGTCAGCACCGGACCCGATTGCGCGGTCACTTTGGCGATCACGTCGTCCACCTTATTTTGCAATTCATCTGCAGGAACCACCCAGTTGACCAGTCCCAGGTCGCGCGCGCGCTCCGCGGTCATCGTCTCGCCGGTAAGCACCAGTTCGAGAGCGAGCTTGGGGCCCACGATGTAAGGAAGAATGGCCGCGGCCAGCGGCGGGAATACGCCCAATTTAATTTCCGGCTGCGCGAAGCGAGCCTTGGGAGTGGCGATGACGAGGTCGCCCAGCGCGGCCAACTCCGCGCCTCCGCCAAACGCGGGGCCATTGACCACCACCAGCACCGGCTTCGAGGTGTCGAGCATCGCGGAGAACGCGCCATGAAAGGCGTCGAGCAGCTGGAACACGCGCCTTTGCGTGTATTCGCCGAGCTCGATGCCGCCGCAAAAAGCCTTGGCCGCGGAATCCAGCACGATCAGCTTGATCTCGCCCCGCTCGCTCACCGAACTGATTCCCGTGGCGATTTCGGCCAGCATTCTCTCGTTCAAGAGGTTGTGCTCGGGCCGGTCGAGCGTCAGATGCGCCACTTCGCCTTCGCTCCAGAACTTGACGAACTGGAACTCGTCGAGCTTGGGCGATACGTAGGTAAGGGTGCCGAGTACGTCGGTGCTGTGGCCTTCGCCGATCATTCCGTTTCGCTCCGAAAGGAAAGCTTAGACGGTTTCGCCCACCCCCGCTACCGTTCATCCAAGGCCATACACCCAATCCGGCAAGCCCCTAGGCCGCGGCCGCTATGCGTCTTTTTTCCTGTGCCTTCTTCCTTGCCTTCTTCCTTCTCTGGGCCGCGCACTTCCGGTATTCTGCTGAACCTATGCTCGATTTGGGATATGTGCGCGACCATCTGGACGCCATCGAAAAAATGTCGCGCGACCGCGGCGTGGCCATCGACCTCGCGCAGTTTCGCGCCATCGACACGGAGCGCCGCCAGCTCATTACGCAGACCGAGCGCCTGAAGGCCGAGCGCAACAACGCCAGCGGCGAAATCGTTCAACTCAAAAAGTCCGGACAGGACGCCGGCCCGATCCTTGCGCGCATGAAGGAAGTATCGGAAGGGATCAAGCGCGACGACGAACGCATCGCGCAGCTCGACGAGGCCCTGAAGAGCTTTCTGCTGACCGTTCCCAACATGCCGCACGCGAGCGTTCCTGTCGGCACGAGCTCCGCCGACAACGTGGAAGTCCGCCGCTGGGGCACTCCGCCTCAGTTCGATTTCGCGCCCAAGCCTCACTGGGACATCGGCGAAGCCACCGGCATTCTCGATCTGCCCGCGGCCGTTAAGATCGCCGGCGCGCGCTTCGCCGTTTACAAGGCGCTGGGGGCGCGGCTCGAACGCGCTATCGCAAATTTCTTCCTGGATGTGCATACCCGCGAACACGGCTATACGGAGATCCTGCCGCCGTTCATCGTGAACACCGCTTCGCTCACCGGAGTCGGGCAGTTGCCCAAGTTCGCGGCGGAAATGTTTCATCTCGAAGGCACCGACCTTTGGCTCACTCCCACGGCCGACGTGGAATTAACCAGCCTGCACCGCGACGAAACCCTGGATGCCGCGGAGTTGCCTCTCAAGGTTTGCGCCTGGACGGCCTGCTTTCGCGCCGAAGCGGGCGCCGCCGGGAAAGATACCCGCGGCATCAAACGCCAACACCAGTTTCAGAAGGTGGAATTGTTCAAGTTCACGCGGCCCGAGCAGAGCTACGAGGAATTGGAATCGCTGGTCCGCAATGTCGAAGCGATCCTGCAAAAGCTGGGTCTACACTACCGCGTGATGCAGCTTTGCACCGCCGATATGGGTTTTGCTTCCGCAAAGACCTACGACGTCGAAGTGTGGCTGCCTTCCACGAACGATTTCATGGAGATTTCTTCCTGCTCGAACACGGAAGCTTTCCAGGCGCGCCGCTCCGGGATCCGCTTCAAGCCCAAGACCGGCAAAACGGAATTTCTGCACACGCTGAATGGTTCCGGACTCGCGGTAGGCCGCTCCTGGATCGCCATCGTTGAGAACTATCAGCAGGCCGATGGATCCGTGGTGATTCCGGAAGCGCTGCGTCCGTATATGGGAACCGACCGGATCCCGGCTCTGTAAAATCCCTCGCAAAAGATTGTCGTTTGGCGGTCAGGCGATTATTGCTTGCGGGGAGGGTCCGTCTGAATCAGGGAAAGCTCGTGGGCGAACAGCGGGTTCTCCGGGAACTCTACCGTAAGGTCGGTGAGCAGCACCCGCGCGCGATCGAAGCGGTGCTCGCGTTCGTAGCCTAGCGCCAGAAGTATTTGCGCGAACGGCTTCAAATAGTGGCCGTGGTCGGCCGCCTGCTGCATCAACTGGATGCCGCGTTCCTTGTCGCCGTGAACTCCGCCAATCTTCAGGAAAATCCGCTTATAAGCGGGGAGCGACCCGATTACGTAATTGCTCGCGCCCAGCGCAAGATAAGCGTCCTGCG
>JBEKTG010000498.1:0-3502 GCA_049516275.1 Candidatus Acidiferrales bacterium | reverse complement strand
ATGAACCGCCGCTGGACTCCAGGTACGTTGGCGATGGCATCTACGAACTGCGGGATCGACAGAAGAACGTCTGGTATCGGCTGATGTACTGGCGAAACCAAGGCTGGGTTTATGTGTTGCACTGCTTTACGAAGAAGACGAACCAAACATCTTCGTCGGATTTAAACCTGGCCAAAACGAGAAAGAAAGCAGTTCTTCGACGAAAAGATGCGCCGTACACCGCTCCACCAAAAGCGGAAGGGGAGAAAGAAAGTGCGTAAACCGAACGTGTTCGATCAAATCGGGTTCTCGCCGGAAGAAGCGGAAGCACTAACCATCAAGCGGCAGTTGCACGCGAAGATCCTCCGCTGCGCGAAGAATTATACCCAGGCCGAGCTGAAGAAAATCTTAAGGGTGTCGCAACCCCGAGTGAGCGATCTCCAGCGCGGCAAGCTCGCGAATTTCAGTCTGGAGACGTTAATCGAGTATGCAGTTGCGTTGAAAATGAAGCCGGAGATCCGGACGCATGAGCCAGTCGCAATGATCGCGGCTCAGGCGGAGCAATAGTTCTGAGCAGAAGAAGCGAGTGCGCGAAATGGTGGCGGCTTTAAAGGGAGCGAAGCGATGAAGAAAGTGAAAATTGTTGACGACTTGATGGAGGGGCTTACCGAAGCGATCAAGTATCGTCGTGGCGACAGCATTGCGGTTGTTGTCGATCGCGAAGGAACGCCCGGCAGCGTTGCTGAAGCAAATCTCGTGCCCTCGGCAAGCAAAACGTCACTGAGCATGAGCAACGCGAGGCACAACCCCGCCCAGGTTAGGGCACGTGGGTTAGGCAAGGTCTTCAACTTCAAAAACCCTCGAAAACATTGAGATTTTGGCGGGTGAGCCTGTAAGCCGGATTTTGTGCTTCGCGCGCGGCGCTCGATTTGCATCAAGACGCTGGTGCGCGCGACGCGGCGATCATTCCTCTAGGTCCCGAATCGCTCCGGGACTCAAGCAGCCTACCCGAGGGTCGCGGCGCCCGCTCTTGCGAGCAAACGCGTACGGGCCGGGCCGGCCCTCCCCTCCTATTTGGCCTTGCTCCACGCGGGGTTTTCCGTGCCCCGGGTGTCGCCACCCGGGCGGTGGGCTCTTACCCCACCTTTTCACCCTTGCCAAATGCGCCCGACTCAAAGAGGCGAGCCCGCGGTTTTTCCGAAGGCTTGCCGCCGCGGTACAAGCGACACCGGCGGTTTAATTTTCTGTGGCACTTTCCGTAGCCGCAGCTCAGAAAGCCGCTTGCGCGACATCCCGAACCGCAACCCCCTGGCGTTACCAGGCGCGTTGCCCTTCGTCGACGGCTCTTGCGAGTTCACGACGATGGAGTCCGGACTTTCCTCCCGTCCGCCGCCCTTGCGGGCAGCGAACCAGCGATCACCCGGCTCACCCGCCAGGCTTGATTGTATCAGGAAGAAGCCCCCGCAGGCTCCGCCCTGGTTCCTGGGCTCCAAGGGCCCTCTGCCCCATGTCTTTATTGACTTTATAGGCCGACCGGCATATGTTCGCCAAGCGAATCGCCCTGGGGGAATCCGATCGCGATCGACCAGGAGGCAGTATGGAAAAGAGCATTCTAACGATCAGCTACTGGCTGGGCGTCTTGTGCACCGTGCTGGCAGTGGCGATGCGGGTCCTCAACATGCTCGGCGTGTCGTTTTATGAAGTGATGACTCGAGGCAACCCCATTGCCTTCCGCACGTTTCTGAATGGCGCGATGCTCTTTTTTCTGGCCGCAATCGCGAGCGCAGCCTACTCCTGGCATAAGTCGCGTACCTAACCTGTCTCATAAATTCATCAACTGGTTTGCCCTGGCCATCTCAGGGGTTAAAACTACTTTGTCCACAGGCGTTTTTGGCACGGCTGAAAGCCGTGCGCTGACGAGTTCCATTTACGGGATGCAATGGCCGCTAGCGCTTACTATAAAATCAGTTTTCCCAGCTGTTGCGGGAAAGTCTGATTTCGAGGATTACGTCGTGGCTCTCGGAGGTATGGACGAGGCAGGAACTGCACTTAAGCAGCGCCATAAACGACTGGGCGGCTTGCTCAAGCCGTTCATCGATGCGGACGCCGAGGGTGCGCTGGCCCGATAAGGAATCCAGCACCGCCTCGCCGCTCGAAGTTGGTATCACCAGGTACACACAGGCAGCCTAACAACGGCAGGTGGAAGTGTCCAATCGGACCTTTCGATTCGAGCGATTCACATTTGAGCTGTGATCGAGAAGTTGAAGTTTACGTTAGGCTTACGTCGGGAGCAGCCCATTCGACCGCTTGCTGCGCTGGCTGCCTGTTACGATGCGACCGCCGGGATTTCCTCGCGCGCGACCGTAGCGGGCCGGATCGGAATCATAACTTCCACCAAAGTGCCGGGGCTCGCATTGCTCAGCCGCAATTCCCCGCCAAACTCTTTCACCCTTTGACGCATTCCCCCGATGCCGATCCCGATGCTCTCGGGCCGCAGCTCGGTAATCTCCTCGGGAATCCCCTTCCCGTTATCCCGCACGCTGACGATCACCTCCGTCTCATTCTTCAGGAGCGCCACCCACCCTTTTCGCGCCTGCGAATGCCGGAAGACGTTGGTGAGGGCCTCTTGGACAATCCTGAACACGGCGGTCTCCAGTTCCGGAGCGAGCCGCGGGAAATTCGCCGGCTGCACGTCGATGGAGGTCTCGATCCCGCTGCGTTTCGTGAGTCCTTCGAGGTACCACTGCAAGGCGGACTGCAACCCCACTTCATCCAGAAGCGGCGGATGCAGAAGATGCGAAATGCTCCGGACCTGCTGAATCGCGTGGTCCATGAGTTCGCGAGCCTCGCCCGCCAGGTCCATCGGCGGCCGGGATCCGTTAGGCTTCGCCAGAATCCCTTCCAGCATCATTTTGATGGCGACGAGGTCCTGGCCCAGCCCGTCGTGCAGCTCGCGCGCGATACGCCGGCGCTCTTCGTCCTGCGTCACGATCAGGCTATTCGACAGGCGGCGCAATTCGCGATTCAGCATTTCCAGCTGATGGGTCTTGCGGTGCAGTTCGGCGAAAACCGTGACCTTCGCGCGCAACACCTCGGGAACAACGGGGACGGAGATGTAATCGACCGCGCCCCGCTGATAACCCTTGAGCCGGTCCAAGTCCGTAAGGTGCACCGCGGAAATGAAAATGATCGCGGTTCTCTGAAACCGCGGATGCTGGCGGATCATCTCGGCGAGCTCGAAGCCGTCGATCTCCGGCATGCTCACATCCATAAGCACCACCGCGATATCGGTTTTCAGAAGGTGCTCGAGCGCTTCCCTCGCGGAGTTGGCCTTGATCAGATTCTCGCCCAGTTCCTTGAGGATCGCTTCATACGTAAGCAATTTGGCAGGCTGATCGTCCACCATCAGGATGTTGACCTTGTCCTGCACGCTCATGGCATTCCTTTCAGACATAGCTGCTCGATCACCGGTGCAGCCACATCCGCAGCGCGGATAGCAACTGTTCTGTGTTGACCGGCTTGG